>NZ_JAWQUO010000001.1:0-202568 GCF_033446605.1 Iodobacter sp. CM08
AAGTCGGCGCTTGGTGCTTGCATGCGCAAATTGGTTCACCTGTGCTTCGGCGTCCTGAAAACACAAAAAAAATATCAAGCTGAGTATCAAAATGCTTGACCGGCAAGACGGTATCTACAAATTCATTGCGACTTGCGGCCTTGCAAACACACCAAATAAGCCGGCATGAGGGATTTTGTGTGCTGTTGTACCTTGCTGACTAGGCGGCTCGGGGTGAGCAATGAGGTCTGCTTAACCCACTCCCAGCCTCTCTACCACCAGCCCCACAAAAAACACCAGCAGCAGTCCAAGCGAGCCGTAGAGTATCCATTTGATGCGGCGTAGCCAGGCTAGATTTTTGTCGCGTTGATATTTGAATGCGCAAAAGGCGATGCCAAGTACGGCCAGCACAAAGATCAGGCGTAGGACAATAAACATCAGATTCCTAAGGCCGGTAGATCGTGAAAGGAGCAGGGGACTTTGTCGCGCTCGTTAAAGCTAACAATTTCATAATTGCTATCGTCTTCTAACAGGGCGCGTAGTAGTTTGTTATTCATGGCGTGGCCGGATTTATAGCCTTCAAAGGCGGCGATCAGCGGGCGGCCTAGGATGTATAAATCACCGATTAAATCTAAGACTTTGTGGCGCACAAATTCGTCTTCAAAGCGCAGGCCGCCGTCGTTCAGTACGCGGTATTCGTCAATCACAATTGCGTTATCCATGCTGCCGCCACGGGCTAGGCCGTTCATGCGCAGGTATTCTACTTCGTGGATAAAGCCAAAGGTGCGGGCGCGGGCGATTTCGCTGACGTAATTGGTGTTAGCAAAATCAATCTTGATGGTTTGGGCGGATTTTTTAAAGGCGGGGTGAGCAAAGTCGATGGTCAGTGCCACTTTATAGCCTTCGTGGGGCAGTAGCCTTACCCATTTATCGCCTTCAATCACTTCAATCGCTTTCAGCACGCGCACAAATTGTTTGGCCGCGTGTTGATCCACGATGCCTGCTGATTGAAGTAGATAGATAAAAGGCGCTGCCGATCCATCCATGATCGGCATTTCCGGGGCGTCAACTTCAACAATTACGTTGTCGATGCCTAGCCCCGCAAATGCCGACATGATGTGCTCAATTGTTCCAACACGTACACCGTCTTTGACAAGCGTGGAGGAGAGCCGCGTGTCATTAACCAGCGCGGGCGTTACTCTGAATGGCGTCGACTCGGGCAAATCGACGCGTTGAAAGACGATCCCGCTATTGATCGGGGCCGGTTTTAAGACGAGGGTGACACGCTCGCCAGAGTGCAGGCCCACGCCAACGGCGCGGATTGTCGTTTTCAGAGTGCGTTGTTGGAACATATTGGTCTCGTTAATCGGCAGGCCGCAATCTTACCAGCACTGGGTTTGCGCTGGTTTTGATCTTTTCAATCGTGCCGATAGGCCTTTCCTTAAAATCCTTTGCCGTAGCTCACGGTATGACGAAAAAAACCATAGTCCACGAAAAACACGAAAGGCACAAAAATGGCTTTGGGGCTATTTATCCATTCTGGGCGATACAGCATGGCTTGCGTGCTTGTGTATTTCGTGGAAGATGCTTTATGAGCCGCTCCCATGCGCCATTAATCTGCTTGACGACGTAAAAACGCTGGAATATCCATATCAACATTTGATGTGCTGTTACGGCTAGTTGTAGCCACATCAGCATTGCCGCGTGCGCTGCGTGCGCTAGGGCGAAAGCCGGGTGGCAAATCGTATTCGCTCCAGTTTGGCTCGCCGCTTGAGTGGTTATCGGTGCCAGTTTTTAACTGCGGTGTTGGCACTACAGAAAGCTGTGGCTTGCTGGTGTTACCCATGCCGGTGGCGATAATCGTTACGCGAATTTGCTCGCCTAAGCTTTCGTCATAAACCACACCGTGTTTCACCATGGCGTCTTCTGCCACGTGTGATTGGATAATTTCACGGGCGCGGGTGATTTCACTTTTCTTCAGGCTGGCACGGCTGGCGCTGATGTTCAGCAGCACGCCACGCGCACCTTTAAAGTTGATGTTGTCCAGCAATGGGCAGCTGATGGCTTCTTCGGTGGCGCGGATAGAGCGGTTTTCGCCAGCAGCGAATGCCGAGCCCATCATCGCCATGCCTTTTTCTTGCATTACGGTTTTTACGTCGGCGAAGTCAACGTTGATTAGGCCTGGGTATTGAATGATTTCTACGATAGAGGCGACGGCATTGCGCAGCACATCGTCGGCAGCACGGAAGGCTTCGTCTACGGTTACGTCTTCGCCCAGCACTTCTTCTAACTTTTGGTTAGAAACAATAATCAGCGAATCCACATGACGGCTTAGCTCGTCGATGCCCGCTTGGGCCACTTTCTGGCGCGAGCCTTCGTCAAGACCAGGCTTGGTGACTACGCCAACGGTAAAGATGCCTTTTTCGCGGGCAATTTGTGCAATCACTGGGGACGCACCCGTACCTGTGCCACCACCCATACCTGCGGTGATAAACAGCAGATTGGCACCGCTGATGAGTTCGCCAATGCGCTCACGATCAATTTCAGCAGCTTCGCGGGCCACTTCAGGATCGCAGCCTGCACCAAAGCCAGTGGTGCCCAATTGCACGACATCGGTGGCTTTAGATAATTTAAGCACCTGTGCATCGGTGTTGGCAGCAATAAACTGCACCCCACTTAATGCGTGCTCAATCATATTGTTGATTGCGTTGCAGCCTGCGCCGCCTACACCAATCACTTTAATATTGACGTGATGTGCAACTTCTTGCACTTCGAAAGTTAAAGCCATGTTGCTCTCCTTGCGTTGCCCGATTTAAGCGGCTGTGGTGTTGACCAACAACCGCTGATACTTACCCGAATAGATCAGAATGTGTTTTGAAACCAAGACTTCATACGGCCAAAAATATCCCCCATGGAGCCATCTTTGCCCCGATGTACGGGGTTCTTTTGTAGTTGTTCGCGTGCGATCAGTAATAAACCCACCGCGGTGGAATAACGTGGGTTTTTCACCACTTCGGCTAGGCCGCCCACATACTTTGGCGTACCCATCCGTAGCGGCATATGGAAAATCTCTTCGCCTAGCTCCACCATGCCAGGCATCATGGCTGCCCCACCGGTAATGACGATGCCGCTGGATAGGCGGCCTTCAAAACCAGAGCGGCGTAGTTCTTGTTGAACCAAGCCATACAGCTCTTCAATTCGTGGCTCAATCACTTCAGCCAAGGTATGACGGCTCATTTGCCGCGCACCGCGCTCACCTACGCCCGGTACTTCTATCATTTGCGCTGGATCGCTCATATGGCGCAGCGCTACGCCATGTTGCAACTTGATGGTCTCGGCTTCAGACGTTGGGGTACGCAGCGCCATGGCGATATCGTTGGTGACTTGATCGCCAGCAATAGGGATGACGGCGGTATGGCGGATTGCACCACCAATAAAGATCGCCAAATCGGTGGTGCCGCCGCCAATATCAACCAAGCAAACGCCGAGGTCTTTTTCGTCCTCGGTGAGCACCGAGTAAGCGGAGGCCAAAGGCTGTAACACCACTTCTTCGATCTCTAAACCGCAGCGACGCACGCATTTGGTGATGTTTTGCACCGCACTAACCGCACCGCTGACGATATGCACGTTCACATGTAAGCGCACACCCGACATGCCTAGTGGTTCTTTAACGCCTTCTTGGCCGTCAATCATGTATTCCTGCGCCAAGATATGCAGCACTTGGTGATCGGTTGGGATATTCACCGCGCTAGCGGTTTCAATCACGCGGTCTACATCGGCACTGGTCACTTCTTTATCTTTAATCGCCACCATGCCATCAGAGTTAATACTCTTGATATGGCTGCCCGCGATGCCAGTAATCACCTCGCGGATCTTGCAATCGGCCATTAATTCGGCCTCACCCAGCGCGGATTGGATGGCGGCAACGGTTTTTTCAATGTCAACCACCACACCACGCTTAAGACCGCGTGAGGCAGCAGAGCCTAGGCCAACTACATTGAGTGCGCCGTCTTCCTTGATCTCGGCAACCACGGCCACCACTTTGGATGTGCCGATATCTAGCCCGACGATGAGGTTTTTGCTATCCCTGGTCATCTGACAACCTTTTTACGAATGCTTATTTCTTAAAAAACGGCGCTTTTAATAAGCTAATACCGCTGAATGTTTGGGGTGTTACTTAACAGCTTTGGTCGCTGTTCTGGCCTAGCTGCGTATCTCTTTGCATGTGCGCTGGTAAAGCCCGACGATGAGGTTTTTGCTATCCCTGGTCATCTGACAACCTTTTTACAAATGCTTATTTCTTAAAAAACGGCGCTTTTAATAAGCTGATGCCGCTGAATGTTTGGGGTGTTACTTTTCAACTGAATGCATTTTTTGTAGGGCGGGTGTAACCCGCCGTTTTGCCTTCATTGCTTCAATCCGGCGGGTTACACCCGCCCTACATAACAAGCTAATGCGCTAAAGCCGCATCTTTGGCATTTTCCGGCTTTGCTGCTGCTGGTTTGAAATCTGGTAAACGCACTGCAAAGCCATTTGGATAGCGTAAATCTACATATTCAAAAGGCTGTTTTAATCTGCCCAAGGAGTAAGGGTAAGCAGTTACAAAACGTGCAGTCCTTGCTACTGGCTCATCTCTGCCTACTTCAATGGTGAGCTGATGATCTAGCTCAAATCGCCATGCCCGCCTTGCCGATAGCCAAACATGAGTGGCTTTTTTACCCAGCGGCAACAGCGTTTTATGTAATTCTACAAAGCCATCAATCATGATTTTTTCTGTGCCATCTGGCCCTTCTAAAATCGGTAATTGATCATTTGAAGCTGCATCAAAGCGTTCGCCATAGCTATTTAGCAATCCAACTGAGCCCCAACGCGCCATCGCTTTGTGCTCTTCTATATTTACTTCTACTCGATCTGGCCAATGGCGGCGTACCGTTACTTGCCTTACCCAAGGCAGCTTTTCAAAAGCTACGCGGGTTTTATCTAGATCCAGAGTAAAAAATGTTCCTTTTAGCTCGTGTTTAATCACGTATTGCAATTGCTCACGGGTTACGTGAACTAAATCACCATCAACTTTGATTCGCTTAATCGGAAACAAAGGCGAATGCACAGTCAAAAACAGCAAAGCATAAAATAAAAGCAATAGAGCCAGAGCCGTCAGCAAATTGGCAAACCACATTAATAGCTGAGGTTTATCCCACATGGGCTAGCCTCATCGTAATGGCGTTTATTAATTGGCTGAAATGGTTAAATAAAATCAAGTTTCTTATTCCAGCGTGCTGTCTAATACTTGCAAAACTAAATCCTCATAGCTCAAACCCGCGTCTTTAGCCGCCATAGGAAATAAGCTATGGCTGGTCATACCCGGCGCGGTATTGGCTTCTAATAAATAGGGATTTCCTGCTTCGTCCATTAAAAAATCAATACGCGCCCAGCCGCTGCCGCCAAGTGCCCAAAAGGCTTTCTTGACGTAGCCAGCGATTTTTTCATTGAGTTCAGAGGACAAACCGGCAGGACAGCGATAAACCGTATCATTGCGGATATATTTGGCTTCGTAATCGTAGAATTCAGTAGCAGGCTCAATTTTTACAAACGACAGTACTTGGTCTCCCAGCACAGCTGCGGTGTATTCTCCCCCACCTATGAACTGTTCTGCAATCACAATCTTGTCATATTTGTAAGCTTCTGCAAACGCAGCGGCAAGATCTCCGGCATTTTTTACTTTACTCACGCCAATACTAGAGCCTTCGCAAGCAGGCTTTACAAATAATGGCAGACCTAGCTTGCGTTCAACCGCAGCAAAATCGCTTGCTGGAGTAAGAATTTCAAAGGCAGGAATAGGCAACCCTAGTGCTTGCCAAATCAGCTTGCTGCGCAGCTTATCCATACCCAGCGCTGAGGCCAATACACCACAGCCAGTATATGGCATGCCTATTACATCTAATGCACCTTGCAATGTGCCATCTTCACCAAATGGGCCGTGCAAAATTAGAAAAGCACGGTCAAATTTTTCTGTCGTTAAAGCGGTCAGCGGTTTTTCGGCTGGATCGAAAGCATACGCATCCACGCCGCGCGCCAGCAGAGCACCTAAAACACCTGCACCGCTCATTAAAGACACTTCACGCTCTGCTGAAGTGCCCCCCATTACCACGGCTACTTTTCCGTATTTATTCATTTTGCTTACTCAATCCAGCTGTTGTTTTTCGCATGGGCACAATGCCCACCCTACAAATTTCAAACCTAAATCTTGAACCACGGAGTTTCACGGAGAAAACCTGATAAAAATGAAGATGAAGCATTTTTTGCTTTTCTCCGTGGCCCTCCGTGTTCTCCTTTTTCTCCGTGGTTAAAGATCTGGTTTTTGTTATTTAAATTGCAGCCACCTTGCCTGGTACACCGCCTATCGTGCCTGCGCCCATGGTGATGATCACATCGCCGTCTTTGGCTGCGGCCATCATGGCTGCGGGCATTTCACTGATGTCTGCTACAAATTGGGGTTCTACTTTGCCAACAACACGGACGGCGCGGGCTAGGCTGCGGCTGTCTGCAGCTACAATCGGCGCTTCACCTGCGGCATACACTTCGGCCAGCAATAAGCCATCTACCGTGGATAACACTTGTACGAAATCTTCAAAGCAATCGCGGGTGCGGCTATAGCGGTGCGGCTGGAAAGCCAGCACTAAGCGCCGACCTGGAAACGCGCCTCGCGCAGCAGCAATGGTGGCTGCCATTTCAACTGGGTGGTGGCCGTAATCGTCTACTAAGGTAAAGCTGCCACCTGCTGCTAAGGCGATATCACCGTAACGCTGGAAGCGGCGACCAACACCTTCAAAGCCTGCCAGCGCCGATTGAATAGCGGTTTCATCTGCGCCCACTTCAATGCTGACTGCAATCGCGGCCAGTGCATTGAGCACATTGTGCATGCCGGGCATATTTAGTGTGATGGCAAGGCGGCGTGACTCGCCGTTTTCCCATACCGCATCAAACTGCATCTTGCCATCAAGGGCGACGATATTCTCGGCGCGCAGCATGGCATCTGAGCTAACGCCATAGCTGGTAATTGGGCTGGTGACCTGCGGCAAAATCTCGCGCACATAGGGGTCATCAATGCACAGTACGGCGCGGCCATAGAAGGGCAGGTGCTGCAAGAAGGTGATAAAGGCCTTCTTTAGATTATTAAAGTCATGGCCATAGGTATCCATATGGTCTTGGTCGATATTGGTGACCACCGAGATCACAGGGGTGAGCAGCAGGAAAGACGCATCGCTTTCATCGGCCTCGGCCACTAAAAAGTCGCCATGGCCTAAACGTGCATTGCTGCCTGCGGCGTGTAATTTACCGCCAATTACAAAAGTAGGATCTAACCCGGCGGCTTCTAAAATAGAGGCCGTTAGGCTGGTGGTGGTGGTTTTACCGTGGGTGCCTGCGATGGCGATGCCTTGTTTTAGGCGCATCAGCTCGGCCAGCATTTGCGCTCGTGGCACAACGGGGATCTTGCGGCTACGCGCTTCGATCACTTCAGGGTTATCGTCTTTTACCGCGCTAGAAATCACCACAACGTCGCTATTGGCAACGTATTCTGCGGAGTGGCCTAAATGGACTTGTGCGCCAGCAGCGGCCAAGCGTTGAGTGGTGGCATTGCTGCCAAGATCGCTACCACTGATCTCAAAACCAAGATTAAGCAGCACCTCAGCGATGCCGCTCATGCCGACTCCGCCTATGCCTACAAAATGGATACGTTTAACTTTATGTTTCATCATGATGTCACTTAGCTAATTCTTCTATTACAGCCACAACACTTAAGGTGGCATCCGGTTTGGCTAGTGTTCTAGCCTGTGTCGCAATGTTTAAGCAGCCTTCGCGGCTGGTCTGGCTAAGTAGTGCTGCAAAAGCGGCTGCATTAAATTGGGTTTGAGGCAATAAATGGCCCGCACCGTTTTCGCTTAAATAACGTGCATTGCCGGTTTGGTGATCGTCTACCGCATGTGGAAAAGGCACCAGTACCGAGGCTACGCCCATACAAGCCAGCTCGGCCACGGTGAGTGCTCCGGCACGGCACAAGACCAAATCGGCATCGCCATAGGCGTTGGCCATATCGCTAATAAAAGCCACACAATCGGCGCTAACGCCTGCTTTGGCATAATTGGCGCGCAACGCTTCAATATGCTTTTCGCCTGCTTGGTGAATCACCTGTGGGCGGCTGGCTTCGGGCAAGAGCGCCAATGCTTTGGGTACTTCTTCGTTAAACACTTGCGCGCCTAAGCTGCCACCAACCACGAGTAGCTTGAGCGGGCCAGTGCGACCAGCAAATCGTGCCGCTGGGGCGGGCATGGCTTGGATCTCATCCCTAACTGGGTTGCCAATGCAGCCATCAATGCTAGGAAAAGCGCTTGGAAAAGCAAACAGCACGCGGTTGGCTATTTTTGAAAGCACTTTATTGGTGAGCCCCGCCACGGAGTTTTGTTCATGTATGACCAGTGGCAGCCACAGTAGGCGCATGGCAATTCCACCAGCAAAGCCTGTAAAGCCACCAAATCCAATGGCGACATCGGGCCTGTGTTCAAAAATCGCTTTAAACGCGCCACATAGGGCTTTAAGCTGCACCCACGGTAGGCTTAGTTTTTTTAAGAGGCCTTTGCCGCGTACGCCATCAATTTTGAGCGTGATTAACTCAATGCCGTGTTCCGGCACGATGCGTGTTTCCATACGCCCAGCCGCGCCCAGCCAGATGATCTTCCAGCCGCGCTCTTTTAGCTCATTGGCTACCGCTAGGGCGGGGAAAATATGTCCGCCAGTGCCGCCTGCCATCACCATAAGGGTTCGTTTGCTCATGATCGATAGCCTCTAATCAGCTGACGGCTTTCATAATCAATGCGCATTAATACACCCAGTGCGATTAAATTAGCCACAATGCCCGAGCCACCGAAAGACAGCAGTGGCAGGGTGAGGCCCTTAGTGGGCATCAGTCCCATATTTACGCCAATATTGATAAATGCCTGTACACCCATCCAAATCCCTACGCCTTGCGCGGCTAGCGCTTGCCAGTGGCGCTCTAATTTGGCGGCTTGTACGCCGATCATAAAGGCGCGGAAAATCAAAAATGAAAACAGTAAAATCACCACGGCAACGCCCATAAAGCCAAACTCTTCGGCAATAATCGCCATCAAAAAGTCGGTATGTGCCTCGGGTAAGTAAGAGAGTTTTTCTACGCTGGCACCTAGCCCCACGCCGCTCCATTCGCCACGGCCAAACGCAATCAAGGAGTGACTCAGCTGATAGCCCTTGCCGTACGGGTCTTTCCACGGGTCTAAAAAGCCTAAAACACGCTGCATGCGGTAAGGCGAGCTTACTACCAAGCCCACAAAGGCCACGCCCAAAAAGATAAATAGGCCAGCAAATAGCTTCCAGTTAAAGCCACCTAAAAACAGTGCGCCCATGGCGATGGCGGTAATCACGGTAAACGCGCCAAAGTCTGGCTCTAGCAGTAATAAAGCCCCTACCACCACCATCACCATAAACATCGGTAACAGCACTTTGGTGACGCTTTCTAAAAATGAGCCATTCATATTGATGGCTTTACGCACGGTGTAATCGGCGGCGTAGAGCACAACAAATAGCTTCATCAGCTCGGATGGCTGCAAATTAATCACCACTAAAGAGAGCCAGCGGCGGCTACCGTTGACTTCTTTACCAATATGCGGAACCAGTACCAAAATCAGTAAGATGATGCCAAACATAAACAGCATCGGTGAGTATTGCTGCCAAGTTTTAGTTGAGATAGAAAACGAAATAAACGCCGCAGCAATGCCTATTGCCAAGAAAACCATATGGCGAATCAGGAAGTAATTCGAGCGAAAGCCCGTGTCTTTATCTACCTCGGCCATCGCAATCGATGAGGAATACACCATCACTAAACCAATGGTCAGCAGCAGGGTAATGCACCAGAACAGCGCCTGATCGTAGGCGCTCATACTGGGGCGTAGCCGCTTAATGGCTTGTGAGAATAACTGGCGCATCAGTCCCCCAAACCTTTAAAGAGGTAAAGAGGATTAGCAGGGATTTGATCCCTAAGAAGCATCGTTGGGCGTACCCGAATAGCGGTTTGTGAGAATAGTTGACGCATTAGCTTTCTAATCCTTTCACTGCAGCAATAAATACTTCCGCACGGTGATGATAGTTGCGGTACATATCTAAGCTGGCGCAAGCAGGGGATAGCAGGATTACGTCGCCATTTTCGGCAAAATTGCTGGCAAACTGCACCGCCATTTCCATGGTGGGTAATTGCAAGATGGGCAGTAGGTGTTCGTTATCGAAATCCACAAACTGCGATTGGGCTTCATTTAAGGCTTCGGCTAAAATGGACGCGTCACGGCCAATCAAAATGACGGCACGGCAGATGCGCTCGCAAGCGGCTTTCAGTGGGCGGAAATCTTGCCCCTTACCATCGCCACCGGCAATCAATACCACGGGGCGAGTCATGCCTTTAAGCGCTGCTTCTGTAGCGCCCACATTGGTGCCTTTGGAATCGTCGTAGTAGCTCACGCCGTTTATGGTGGCAACAAACTCCACGCGGTGGGCAAGGCCAGAAAATGATTTTAGTGCTACCAGCATCGGGGCCGTTGCTACGCCAATGGCACGGCATAGTGCGATGGCTGATAAGGCATTCACCGCGTTATGCAAGCCTGCCACGGGTAAATCAGCGGCCTTCATGAGTGCTTCATCGCCGTAGCTTAGAGTAAAGTCATCACCGCTTAAGCCATACTCGGCGGCTTTGGGTGCATCAGCGCCAAACCACACCACTTGGCGATCAGGAAGGCTCATATCACGGCAGAAGGCGTCTTCTCGGTTGAGTACCATTACACCTGTGCCCGCAAAAATACCGGCTTTGGTGGCGGCGTAATGCGCCAGATTTTTATAACGGTCTAAATGATCTTCGCTGATATTAAGCACCGCTGCAGCGTGTGCATTGAGCGAGCTGGTGGTTTCTAGCTGAAAACTGGAAAGCTCTAAAACAAATACATCGGCATTAGGATGCAGGCTTAGCGCATCCAGTACCGGTAGGCCAATATTGCCCGCCATCACGGTGTTTAAGCCCGCTGCGCTGCACATCGCACCCACCATGCTGGTGACGGTGGATTTACCATTTGAGCCGGTAATTGCAATGACTTTGGCTTTGGAGCTAGCAACGGCCTGAGCAAATAATTCCACATCGCCAATCGCTGGCACACCACGCGCTACAGCGGCTGCAATCGCGGGGGTTGCCAGCGGCACACCAGGGCTAACAATCAGAGTATCGGCATCGACAAAAGTAGCATCGCTGAACGCGCCAAGGCGTAGTTCGATCTGGCTATGGGCAGAATGCAATTGCTCTAGATTAGGCGGGGTGCTGCGGGTATCGCAGACGGTGACGCGCGCGCCTTGAGCTGCCAGCCACTTAGCAGCAGAAAACCCCGATTCGCCTAAACCTACAACGATGCAATGTTTGCCTTGGTAATTCATTTTTTTCTCAGTGAAATACTTAAAAACATTCGTAGGGTGGGCACGCTTTTGTGCCCACGCGGTAATGTTTGTACATCAAACGCGTGGGCATAAAGGCATGCCCACCCTACGCACCTCAACGCAGCTTCAGCGTGGCTAAACCTGCTAATACCAGCAGCATGGTGATAATCCAGAAGCGCACGACGACTTGCGTTTCTTTCCAGCCTTTTAATTCGTAATGGTGGTGGATCGGGGCCATTCTAAATACCCGTTTGCCGCGCAGCTTAAAGCTGGCCACTTGAATCATCACGGACAGCGCTTCCATTACAAATACGCCCCCCATAATCAGCAAAACGATTTCTTGGCGCACAATCACCGCCACAATACCAAGGCCAGCGCCCAAGGCTAGTGCGCCAACGTCACCCATAAATACTTCGGCTGGGTAGGCGTTAAACCATAAAAATCCTAAGCCCGCTCCAGCCATAGAGGCACAGAAAATGACCAGCTCACCCGCGCCGGGTACAAAGGGCACGCCTAGGTATTTGGAAAAAACCACATTGCCCGCTACATAGGCAAAGATGCAAAAGGCAAATGAGATCAGCACGGTTGGCATAATGGCTAAGCCATCTAAACCATCGGTTAAGTTCACCGCATTACTTGTGCCAACAATCACAAAGTAAGTCAAAATACAAAAGCCAACTGCGCCAAATGGGTAGAGGATTTGCTTGAAAAACGGCACAACAAACCCCGTATTGGCAGGCAGGCTACCACCGGCATGCACCAGAAACACTCCCGCACCAATGGCGATCAAGGATTGCCAAAATAATTTAGCTTTGGCTGACATCCCCTTAGGGTCTTTTAGGGCAATTTTGCGATAGTCATCTACAAAGCCAATGACGCCGGTGGCTAGCGTAACAATCAGTGCGAGCCAAACGTATTTATTGCGCAGATCACCCCACAGTAGGGTGGTAAGGCCAATCGCCAGTAAAATCAGCGTGCCGCCCATGGTGGGGGTGCCCGCTTTAATGAGATGGCTTTGTACGCCGTCAGTACGTACGACTTGGCCGACTTTTAAATCGGTGAGCTTTTGAATGACCCAAGGGCCCATCGTCCAAGAGATGCCAAGCGCCGTCATGGTCGCCAGCACCGCTCTTAGGGTGATGTAGTTAAAAACGTGAAAGGCGCGAACTGATTCGCCTAGCCATTGAGCTAACAGCAACAACATTTACATCTTCTCCAGATTATTTATTACCACGCCATCCACGACGCGTTCCATACGCATAAAGCGCGAGCCTTTCACCAAAATGGTGGTGCTGGGGGATAAATCTGCGCGAACAAAGCTGATTAATTCGGCAATATCGTTAAAGTGCTGGCCGTGAGTGCCAAAAGCTTGGCTAGCAAGCTGCATCAGTGTGCCGTGGGTATAGAGGCGGGCAATGCCTTTTTGCCGTGCATAAGCGCCTATCTCTTGATGGCGTTCGGCAATATCGCTGCCTAGCTCGCCCATATCGCCCAAAATCAGTAGGGTATCGCTGCCAAAACTGGCCAGCACATCAATCGCGGCGTGCATGGATTCTGGGTTGGCGTTGTAAGTATCGTCGAATACTTTTGCGCCATTAAAGGCGGTTTTTCTTTGTAAACGCCCCTTGGTGCCTTCGTAGCTGGCTAAGCCGCTGGCGATATCTTCAGCGCCTATGGCTAAAGCATGGCCGACGGCCGCCGCGCCTAAGGCGTTGAGCACATTGTGTAAGCCGGGTACTTGTAAATCGACTTGGGCCGAGTCATTGGGCGTGCAAAGGGTAAATTGTGCGCCGGTATGGTGGGCGCACAAATTACGCGCGTAGACATCGGCATTGGTGAGGCTAAAGCTAACTTGTGGATGCTCGGCGGCCAGCTCGCGCCATAGCGGAGCGTAATCGTCGTCGGCATTAATAATGGCGTAGCCACCGGCAACTAGGCCAGCAAAAATCTCGCCCTTGGCCTGAGCCACCCCCGCCACGCTGCCGAGCGCTTCTAAATGGCAACGGCCTGCATTGGTGATAATGGCGATGTCGGGCTTGGCGATATGGGTGAGGTAGCTGATTTCATCAAAATGATTCATGCCCATTTCGGCAACCACATAGCGATGGTTTGCTCGTGCCGCTAATAGAGTGAGCGGTAGGCCAATATGATTGTTTAGATTGCCACGTGTGGCGTGTACGGCGTCTTTGCCGCTGTGGTGGCCCAGCACGGCAGAGATCATTTCTTTGACCGTGGTTTTACCATTGCTGCCGGTTACGCCGATCACAATTTGACCTGTGCTCGCCTTTAAATGCGCTCGCCAGAAAGCGGCCAGTTGCCCAAGGGCTGCCAGTGTGTCTTCTACTAAAATATGTGGGCCAGCGATGGGCGTATCGACCAAGGCACAGACGGCCCCCGCCGCGATGGCCGTGGTTGCAAAGGCATTGCCATCAAAGCTTTCGCCGCGTAAGGCCACAAATAAATCACCCGCGCGAATATCACGGCTGTCGGTAGTGACGCGCGTAAACTGCGTGCCACTTTCAGCGTGTAAAGTGGCCTTAAGGGCCTGCGCGGTTTCTTGCAAAGACAACATTATTTTTTCTTCCTTGATAGGGCGCGGTTGGCAATCGCTACATCATCAAAGGGATGACGAATTCCTGCGATTTCTTGATAAGTTTCATGGCCCTTGCCTGCGATCAAAATCACGTCTTTAGCGGTGGCTACATCGATGGTATCCACGATGGCCGAAGAGCGATCCGAATCAATGATGTAATTGGCGTGGCCCGTGCCCGGTACGCCAGAAACGCCACGTACGATGTCTTGAATAATCGCTTGCGCAGTTTCGGTGCGCGGATTATCCGAAGTGATAATCACTGAATCAGCAAGGTGGCAAGCAATCTCGCCCATTAATGGGCGCTTGCCTTTATCTCTATCGCCGCCGCAACCAAAGATGCAATACAGGCGGCCATCTTCCTTCATGGATTCGCGTAGGGTGGAGAGGGCTTTTTCGAGTGCATCAGGGGTGTGGGCATAATCAACCACTACCAGTGGGCGCTCATCACCACCTAGCTTTTGCATGCGGCCAGCAGCGGGCTGAATTTGGCCAAGGATATTGGCTGCTTTAGCCAGTGGCACGTCAGCAGCTAGCAGTACCGATAGGCAGGCGAGTAAATTGCTGGCGTTAAAGCGGCCAAGCATTGGCGAGCTGATATTGCATAGGCCATAGGGCGTTGCAACTTCTAGCTCTAAGCCGCTTAGGCTTAAATTGATTTTGGTCGCGCGAATGCCGCCGTTTTCTAAGCCGTAAGTCAGCACGCGCGGCGCTTTGCAGGTGGAGGCTAATTCACGGCCAAACGCGTCATCGGTATTGATAACGGCTGTTTTTAAGCCTTCCCACTCAAATAACTTGGCTTTGGCCGCACCATAGCTGGCCATATCACCGTGGTAATCCAGATGATCGCGGGTTAGGTTGGTAAACACTGCAACATCAAAAGCAGTGCCATGCACGCGTGCCTGCACCAAGCCATGTGAAGAGACTTCCATAGCAATATGGCTAGCACCCTCATCTTGCAAACGGGCTAGCCAGCCTTGCAGGGTAACGGGGTCGAGCGTGGTGTGGCTGGAGCTGGTCAATTTATCAATAAAGCCATTGCCCAGCGTGCCGAGCATGGCCGCTTTATTGCCAAGCAGGTTAAAGGCTTGGGTCAGCCAGTGGGCAATCGAGGTTTTGCCATTCGTGCCGGTAATGCCAGTTACAAACATGGCTTGAGATGGATTACCCAGTAGGTGTGCAGCCACAATGCCTGCTTGCGCACGTAGATTTGCAATACCTAGGTTGGCTACTTTCCAATCGGAATTCCATTCAAAGCCATCGCTTTCCCATAATACGGCGGCGGCACCTGCGGCAATGGCGGCTTCGATAAAGCTGCGTCCATCGGCCTCTTCACCTTGGAAGGCTAAGAAAACATCGCCACTTTGCACCCTACGGCTATCTACCACGAGGCGTGCACCTGCTGCGATTGCATCAATCGCTGGAAGGTCGAGAGAAGGGAGGTTCCAACTCACAGCTTTCATGTTTCTTCCTTTAAATTAATGTAGGGGCACGGCACGCCGTGCCTATTTTTGTGCCCATCTGCCCGTTTATGTTTCTTCTCTTAGCTCTGGAGCATCCAGGCCAGGTAGTAAAATATTATTCATTGGTGCATCAGGTGGTACGCCCAAGATACGCAGGCTGCCTGCCATAATTTCTTGGAAAATGGGCGCTGAAACCCAGCCGCCGTAATATCGATTACCCACTGTGGATGGCTCATCTACCAAAACCGCCACAATCAGCCTCGGGTTGGATACCGGTGCAAAGCCAATAAACGATACTTCGTACTTTTCTCTTGAATACTGGCCATTCACAATCTTGCGTGCCGTACCCGTTTTACCGCCCACTCTAAAACCAACAATCTGTGCCTTGGTGGCCGTACCACCAGGCTGAGTCACGGCTTCCAACATGTTTTTAACTAAATCAGCGGTTTTGCTAGAAATCACCTGCTTACCTGGGCTAGGCGCGATCATCTTAGTAAAGGTGATCGGCTTCATCTCGCCGCTATTGGTAAATACGGTGTATCCCCGCGCCATTTGCATCAGGCTCACCGAAAGACCGTGCCCAAAAGACATCGTGGCTTGCTCAATTGGCCGCCATGTTTTCCAAGGCCTGACGCGCCCAAATGCTTCTCCTGGAAAACCACTATGGGTTGATGCACCAAAACCGTAGTTATTAAAGTAGGTCCATAAATCTTCACGCCCCATCATCAGGCCTACCTTGGCGGCTCCTACATTACTGGAGTGCTTTAAAATGCCTTCAGGATTGAGTGCCCCATAGTTGCGAGTGTCTTTAAATGTGTTAGGCCCAATAGTCATAGAGCCGGTTGTCATTACCACGCTATTTGGCTTAATCACACCCTGCTCTAAGCCCGCTGCAATAATAAAAGGCTTCATGGTTGAGCCAGGCTCGTAAGTATCGGTAACCACGCGATTGCGCTTCTTGCCTAAATCAACCCGTTCACGGCTATTGGGGTTGTAAGAGGGCAGATTAGCCAGCGCCAATACTTCCCCAGTTTTTGCATCCAGTACCACCGCTGCACCTGCAACTGCACTGGCGGCTTCAATGCCTTTTTTAAGCTCCCGATACGCCAGATATTGAATCTTGCGATCGATGGATAATTGCAATGTTTCGCCGTCTTTGGCGGGAACAATGGTTGATACGTCTTCGACGATATAACCACGCCGATCACGAATCACGGTGCGGCTGCCTGATTTACCTGCCAGCATCGCCTCACGGGTGAGCTCAAAACCTTCTTGCCCTTTGCCATCGATATCGGTGGTGCCCACAATTTGTGCCATCACATCGCCAGCTGGGTAGTAGCGGCGGTATTCGGTTTGCGTATAGACGCCTGGTACATTCAGTGCCATCACCGTTTTGGCGTCATTGGGTGACATATGCCGGATTAGCCACAGAAAATCAGGCTTAACGCTTTCACCTTTGGCATTTTTACGTGAATAACTTAGCTTTTTAGTAATGTCTTCAACGGGCAGTTGTAATGCGGCGGCCAGTTTTTTAATTTCACTTTTTGAAACAGGAACAGGGTCTTTCTCAGATTTAGGCTCCCAATCAGCCGCTCGCTCTTGGCCATCTGGCAAGAGTGTCATGCTGCGTGGGCTGGCCCAAATCGATTGCACTGGCGTAGAGATTGCGAGTGGCTCGCCATTTCTATCGGTAATCATTCCACGATTGGCTGCTTGCCTTAGGTTGCGCATATAACGTGCGTCACCTTGCTCTTGCAAAAAGCCTTCGTTCCAAGCTTGCAAATACAGGCCACGGCCTAGCAAAATTGCAAATAAGCTGAGCAAAAAGCCCACTACAAACCACACCCGCCAGCGTTCTAGTTTTGGCGGCTGCGCAAATCGTTGTTGGCGTGGCTGCGATGCCACACGTTTAGGTCGGGCTAATTTCATTCCGACACCGGTTTAGCAACGTGCTCGCCGTGCGGTAAAATCACTTGCGTGCGGTTAGGGCCTGGAACTTGCATATTTAATTTTTGTGTCGCTTCAGTTTCAATACGTGAATGCATGGCCCAAGTGCTTTGTTCAAGCTGCAATTGCCCCCATTCCACGTCTAATTTACGGCTTAATACCGCTTCTTTTTGTAGCTCGCCATAAAAGCGGCGGGCCTTGTGTTGGCTGGTAATGAGAGCCAAAGCGCACACAATTAAAATTGCGAGCAAAAAAAGGTTTAAACGGGTCACAGCGCAATATCCGTCCGCTCAGCCGTACGCAAAATAGCGCTGCGCGCGCGCGGGTTATCGCTGACTTCTTTGTCGCTGGCACGGATCGGCTTACCTATGATTTTGACCGGTGGCTCGGCAATATCGGCGGCACGCACGGGTAGGCGCGATGGCAGCTTGTCGCCTTGTGCTGCGTCTTGCAAAAAGCGTTTAACGATGCGGTCTTCCAATGAATGAAAAGCAATCACTGAGAAACGTCCGCCAGTATTGAGCAGCTGCAAGGCTTGCGGCAGGGTTAGCGCAAGCTCCTCAAGTTCGCGATTGATGTAAATCCGTATAGCTTGGAAGGTACGTGTCGCCGGGTTCTGACCCGGCTCGCGACTCTTGACGGCTGTTGCAACAATCTCGGAAAGTTGCCCAGTGGTGAGAATCTGTTTTCCCGCTCGACTTGCAACAATCGCTGCTGCAACCTGTTTAGCAAACCGCTCTTCGCCATAGTCTTTTACTACCTCTGCAATTTCTTTCTCATCGGCTAAGTTCAGCCATTCGGCCGCCGTAGTGCCACGCGTAGTGTCCATGCGCATATCGAGCGGTGCGTCAAAACGAAAACTAAAACCTCGGCTTGCATCATCTAACTGCGGTGATGACACGCCTAAATCCATCAGTACGCCGTCTACTGCATCAATCCCACGCAGGTTTAATTCTTTTTGTAGATTTACAAAGCCTTCGTGAACGATGGTAAAGCGCGGGTCTGTAATGGTTGCTGCCTCGGCAATCGCCATTAAATCTTTATCAAAAGCAATCAAACGGCCTTCAGGGCCCAGTTTGGATAAAATAAGGCGCGAATGGCCACCGCGACCAAAAGTGCAGTCAACGTAAGTGCCATTTGGCTTGATAGCCAGTGCGTGCACCGCTTCTTCTAATAAAACGGTGGTGTGGATAAGCGTCAAAGCACAAAGTCCTGCATAGGGGTGTTGAAAATCTGTTTGAGGCCATTTAAATAGCCATCTATCGCTATCTCATCAAAGAAGACCCTGATGTGAATAAGCGTCAAAACACAAAGTCCTGCATAGCGTTGCTGAGAGCCTTATGGCCTCTGATACATCTCTTTGTCAAAGCACAATGCCTTGCATTTGGTTCGCCAAATCGTCTGGATTGATCTCCATAACAGCCTGGATTTGGGCCGCCCAACGGGCTTCATCCCATAGCTCAAATTTATTACCCATGCCCACAAGGGCTACTTCCTTATCTAAGCCAGCCAATTGGCGTAAACGAGGGGGAATTAAAATGCGCCCAGCGCTATCCGGTTCAATCTCTTCGGCATGGCCAACGATAAAACGGCGAATAGGCATCTGAGCGCCAGAAAGACGATTAAGCTGGTCACGTACTGGTAACCAATCAGGTTCTGGGTAAAGCAGCAAGCAGCCGGATGGTTCGGCAGTAATCACCAAACGATTAGCGCAGTGTGTCCCGAGCACGTCACGATGCCTGGCAGGGATTGCCAATCGTCCTTTGCTATCGAGATTTACTGAGGCTACGCCGCCAAACATGTATATTTATCCGTTTTGTAAGGATTAAAACAACACTTTTACCCACTTTTACCCACTACTTCCCACTATAGAGTAAAAAAAAAGAGCGCACAAGCGCCCGTTTTTTAATTGTTCTTTTGATACAATCACTTAGCGATAAAATACCCGATGTGCATTTTTCACTTGTTTTATCTTTTATAAGCAAGAGTTAAAGTTAAATACTTAAAGTAAAGCTTTAACATTTATATGCAATAGTGTGTATTTTTCACGCAATAATAATCATTACGAGTTATGACAGAAAAATTATTAAATATCTGTTTGTTAGGCTTGCTGGTCTATGCGCTTTGGAAGCGGATTAGCCCGTCAATGCGCACAGAAATAGACCGCAGCATGCGAATTGCCGCCATTGTTTTACTACTTGGGGCTGCTATTGCCTTGTTTTTGCACATGTATTAAGCGGGCAATGCGGGGTGACTTTCGCTACATAGAGAGAGCATCGAGTATTATTTATGGGCATCACTGTCAGCCATGGTGCTTCTATCCGACTAAAAGATTTTAGGAGAACAGCATGCTCATTCGTCCTGCGGATCATATTTTAAGTTCTGAAATCACCCCTGAAGCGCTTTGGCTAAACCGCCGCCAACTGATGACCGGTGCGGCGGCCTTGGGCTTGGCGGCGGCTTTGCCAGCGCAAGCGGCGGGTGAGCTGGTTTATCGGGCTAGCCCTCTTTCGGTTAAAGACGATAAAAACAGCTTTGAGCAAATCACTCAATACAATAATTTCTATGAGTTTGGTACGGGTAAGGATGATCCCGCCCAAACTGCGGGCAAGCTAAAAACACGGCCATGGAATATCGTGATTGAAGGTGAGTGTGATAAGCCTCACACTTTTTCGATGGATGAGCTTTTAAAAGTAGCGCCGTTGGAAGAGCGAATTTACCGCTTGCGCTGTGTAGAGGGCTGGTCGATGGTGATTCCATGGGTGGGTTTCCCACTTTCGGAGTTACTTAAGAGGGTGAGCCCCACTTCTAAAGCTAAATATGTTGAGTTTATCTCGCTAGCGGATAAAGAGCAGATGCCAGGCGTGCAACGATCTGTGTTGGATTGGCCTTATACCGAAGGCTTGCGGATGGATGAAGCGATGCATCCATTAACCATTATGGCGGTGGGCTTATATGGCAAAGTATTGCCCAATCAAAATGGCGCGCCAATTCGCGTGGTGGTGCCGTGGAAATATGGCTTTAAAAGCGCTAAGTCCATTGTAAAAATCCGCTTGACTGAAAAACAACCACAAACCTCATGGAATAAAGCGGGGCCAAATGAATATGGCTTTTATTCCAATGTAAACCCAGAAGTAGACCACCCACGCTGGAGCCAAGCCACCGAGCGGCGAATTGGCGAATTCTTTAAACGCAAAACTTTAATGTTTAATGGCTACGGCGACCAAGTAGCGGGAATGTACAAGGGAATGGATTTGAAGAAGTTGTTTTGAAAGGTTAAAAATTTAAACCCAAATCTTGAACCACGGAGGAAAAGGAGAACACGGAGAGCCACGGAGAAGAACTGAAATGCAGTACAACCTCCTTTTCTGGTTTTCCTCCGTGTAACTCCGTGTCCTCTGTGATCTCTGTGGTTCAATATCTGGGTTTTATGTTTTATTCCAACATATGAAGGCATAAAAAAACGGAGCCGTTGGCTCCGTTTTTTTATGCTGGCAACAATGCCTGCTTCATTTTGCTGAGGGCTTTGGCCTCGATCTGGCGGATGCGCTCTGCTGAGACATTAAATTCTGCAGCTAAGTCATGCAGTGTTAAGGACGAGCCTTCGTCGGCCAGCCAGCGTGTTTCTACAATCCGGCGGCTGCGCTCGTCTAAGCTGGCCAGTGCCATTTGCAGGCCGCTTGTATGCAGCTTATCGGTAGCGCGGCGGGCGAGAGTGGCGTCTGGTGCGCTGTCGTGATCGGCAAGCCAATCAATGGGCGCGTAGCCTTCGTCATCGTTATCGTCCGAGATCAGCGAGATATCTTGGCCGCTCATCCGCGTTTCCATTTCTAGCACTTCTTCGCGTTTTACCCCTAAATCATCAGCGATTTTTTGCGCTTCTGAGGTAGTGAGTGCGGCAAAGCCTGGCTTCATGGAGCGCAGATTAAAGAATAATTTGCGTTGAGCCTTGGTGGTGGCAACCCGCACCAAGCGCCAGTTACGCAGCACATATTCGTGGATTTCAGCTTTAATCCAATGCACGGCAAAGGAAAACAAGCGTACGCCACGGCCTGGTTCAAAACGTTTTACGGCTTTCATTAAGCCGATATTGCCTTCCTGGATAAGATCTGCCTGTGGCAGGCCATAGCCAGAATAGCCGCGCGCAATCGATACTACGACCCGCAGGTGGGACATTACCAACTGCTTGGCTGCCTCCAGATCATTCTCCTGGCGAAAGCGCTCAGCAAGGCTAATTTCCTCTTCCTGTGAGAGCATAGGCACCGTATTTACACGCTGGATATAACTCTCGATGCTGTCGCCGCCAGATAGAACGGGAAGTGTAAGTGCAGCTGCCATGTTTAAATCTCTCCTTGCAAAAACACTCGTTGATTCTAGCACTCGTATCGTGAGAGTGCCAAAATATGACGAAGTTCATTTATTCAGTCAGTTGATTCAATCACATTATGGGGCGGTGAGGCACGGCAATTTTTCCTATCTGGACCATAGCGTAAATTAATAGCCCAGTGCTGTGCCTTGTATTTTTTTAGGTAAATTGCCGCAAATGTCGCCATACCGCAAGCCATGCTCCGATAAAAGTAAGCAGGGTGCATAGGCCACATACTATGACGACTGTACTAAAGTCTGGTGACAATAAGCTAAATTTTTGCCCATACGCGTTGGCTAAATCAAGCACGGCAGGGTTGAGGTGCGACAAAATACCCGCCACGATGGCGCAAGCAAACAAGCCGCCGAGTAAACCTTGCACCATGGCAAAGTAGATAAATGGTCGACGGATAAAGGCATCCGTTGCACCAATCAGCCGCGCAACCTCAATTTCTTCCTTGCGCGTCAAGATTTGCATACGAATGGCGTTGCCGGTAATCAGCGTCAGGGCCGTGGCCAGCAAAACCGCAATCACTTCAAATAGCGTTTGGCCTAAGGCGAGTAGCCTTTCTAAACGATGCGCCCACGCCGAATCAAGCTGAACTTCGTCCACGCCAGGCCGGCTTAGTAAGTCTTTTTGCAAGGCTTCTAGGTTAGCGGCTTGGCCCTCTTTGCTGCTTAAAATAAAAGCATCGGGGAGTGGGTTTTCGCTTAAGCCCGCTAATAAATTGGCGGCACCAGAGGATGCCTGCATTTCTTTGAGTGCTTCGTCCTTGGCGATAAACCGGCTGCTGGCGATGCGCGGGTCTTTTTTTAGCTGCTCGGCGAGCGTGCTCAGGTCTTCTTTAGTGGCGGAATCGCGCATAAAGATCGAAATTTGCGGCTCAATATGAATTTGGCTCACTACGCTAGAAACGCTGTTAATAAGCAGCCAAAGCGCTAAAGGCAACGCGGCGGTGATACCAATCACCAGCAGATTAAGCGCGCTTGAAAAAGGATGGCGAACTAATGCGCCTAAGGTGCGGGCCAGTGATTGGCCATGAAGTCTTAACCAGTGTTTCATATCGCCTCAGGCAGAAAATTGACCGTTTTTCAAACGTAAAATCCGGCGGCCATAATCTGCCATCAGGGTTTCATCGTGTGCGGAGATCACAATGGTGACACCCACTTGGTGAAAGGATTTAAACAGCTCCAAAATATCATGGGCGTAATCTCTATCCAAATTAGCGGTTGGCTCATCGGCCAGTAAAATGGCGGGGCGATGCACCACGGCACGGGCGATGCATAATCGCTGCTGCTCGCCGCCCGATAGCGAAACGGGATTGAGCTTTTCCTTGCCGGTGAGGCCTACTTTATCGAGCGCGGCCAAAACGCGGCGGCGGCCTTCTTTATGATTAAAGCCAATAATGTCGAGCGGCAGGCTGACGTTATCTAATACTGTGCGATCAAACAGGATTTTATGGTCTTGAAAAATCAGCCCTAAATGGCGGCGGATATAGGGCAGGGAGCTGCGGTTCATCTTCGCCATATTTTGGCCATTGACGTTCACCACGCCACCACTGGGCTTTTCTATTCCTGCAATCAGCTTTAATAGCGTCGATTTACCTGCACCGGAATGGCCAGCTAAAAACACCAGCTCGCCGCTTGGAATCTCAAAGCTTAAATTCTTTACGGCATCAAAGCCGCCAGGATAGCGTTTACTGACTTGCTGGAACTGGATCATAAGAGGCCCTATTTCTCTGTAACGGCACGGCATGCCTTTACATATGTTTGATATCTACCGCTTTTAGATGCTTCACCAGCACCTTGTTTTGGTACTGATTACCGCCAAACTCGAAATATGTTACACCATGCTGAACAAAACCTTGGTGTGCATAAAAGGTAATGGCGCGGGTATTGTTGCTATTTACGCTGAGCCAATAGGCCTGCTGATTGAGATTACGTTCTACATAGGCCAAGAGCTGCTTGCCTATGCCTTGGCCGGTAAAGGCTTCTTGGACATAAAAAGTTTTCAGCTCGGCGCTGGGCAAATCTGTATTGCTAGCGGCCAAATCAAGCATGGCGTAGGCGATAAGGTGGCCCTTATTCTCCGCAATCAGCAGGCGATACTGTGGATTGTTGATCCGTGCGGCGAATTTTTCGGTGGTAAATTCACTCAGCACATAGGCTGAAATATCATGCCGAACTCCATCCGTGGCATAGGTATGTAGCCAAACTTGGATCGCCAGCGCGGCTAAGTTTTGTGCATCAGCAAGGCTGGCGGTGCGAAAGGAGATGTGTTGATGCATCAAAACCGCCATTTGTAGGGGGCACGGCATGCCGTGCCCTATATCTGGGAGCCTCGAAAAACCCATCTGGTCTCATAATATTGCGTTGCGCTTTAAAAAAATCTCCTTACATATCAAACATATGCAGCGTCGGTTTTTTTAAAACGCGCCTTGTCTTATTTAGAAATATAGGTTTTTCGAGGCCCCCATCTATCTAATCAAACAGTGCGTCTACATAGTCTTTGGCAATAAATGGGCGTAGATCGTCAATGCTTTCGCCAACGCCAACAAAGCGCAGTGGAATAGGGCGTTGTTTGGCAATGGCGGCGATAATGCCGCCCTTGGCCGTGCCGTCTAGCTTGGTGAGGATTAAGCCAGTGAGGCCCAGCGCATCGTCAAAGGATTTCACTTGGCTAAGCGCGTTCTGGCCGTTATTAGCATCTAGTACCAGCATGATTTCATGCGGGCCAGTAGGATCGGCTTTTTGTACCACGCGTTTTACTTTTTTGATTTCTTCCATCAAATGCAGCTGTGTTGGCAGGCGGCCTGCGGTATCCACAATCACCACATCAATGCCGCGCGCCTTGGCGGCATTTACCGCATCAAAAGCCACCGCAGCAGAATCACCGCCATCTTGGGCAATCACCTGCACGCCATTACGCTCGCCCCAGACCACCAGCTGCTCACGCGCGGCAGCGCGGAAAGTATCGCCAGCGGCCAGTAATACGCTCAGGCCTTGGCCTTGGAAATACTTGGCTAACTTGCCGATGCTGGTGGTTTTACCTGCACCATTTACACCCGCTACCATCAAAATAAAGGGCTTATGGGTGCTAATATCCAGCGGCTTTTGTAGTGGGCTGATTAAATCGGTGAGGGAGCTTTGTAATGCGCCTTTCAGCTCACTACCATTTTTAAGCCCAGCAAGGCTTACACGGTTTCGTACATCATCTAATAAATGTTGTGTTGCATCGACACCCATATCGGCGGTGAGCAGCACTGATTCCAGCTCTTCATACAGATCTTCATCAATCTGGCCGCCACCAAATAGGCCCGCCAAGCTTTTGCCCAGACGATCACGGGTTTTAGCTAGGCCCGCTTTTAGGCGCTCAGACCAAGAAAGTTTGGCTTGTGGCTGAGCAGCCTCAATAATGGCCGCAGGAGCAGGAGCAGGAGCAGGAGCAGGAGCAGGAGCAGGAGCAGGAGCAGGAGCAGGAGCAGGAGCAGCAACAGCAACAGCAACAGCAACGGCTTCAGGCTCTACGCTCTGAAGGGGGGCTGTGGCGGGCTCTGCTATCGCTGTTTCAATGGCGATGGTTTCATGCTGCTGAATAGGGGCTGCAATGGGGGCGGGAAGCGAGTCAGTTACAACTTCCGCCGTTTGATTGATAGGTGCCGTGTCGATTTGAACAGGCTCTGCCACCAGTGGTGTTTCTGGTGTAACCGGTGCAACCGGCTTTTTTTTGCGAAAAAAACTGAACATGAGTTTGCGGGGATTCCGAAAGATGGCGGAAAATGCGGGCAGCCTGCCGAAAAAAGTCTGTTTTCTGCGAAAAACCACTCAGTGGCTTAGCGTATTAACAGGCTGCTGGGCTATTTAATTACAGATTGCTAGGATTTTAACATGGCCGCACAGTTCAAAAACCAGGTTCGTATTATTGGCGGTGACTATAAACGCCGTTTATTGAAGTTTCCTGACGCAGAAGGCCTACGCCCTACGCCGGATCGGGTGCGTGAAACGTTATTTAATTGGCTAGGCCAAGAGTGTACCAATCTGACTTGCTTAGATTTATTCTCTGGTAGCGGCGCACTGGGTTTTGAGGCCGCATCAAGGAATGCCAAGCGTGTAGTGATGGTAGAGCGGGATAAAAACGTGGCTGCTAGCCTAAAAGATAATCAAAATTTGCTTGGGGCTAGCAATATTGAGGTGATTTGGGGCGATGCGCTGCGCTTTTTAGATAGTACGGCGGAGCGGTTTGACGTGGTGTTTTTAGACCCACCCTTTGCATCAGATTTTTTAGCGCAAGTATTACCAAAACTCCCCCGAGTGCTCAATGCTGGCGCAGTGATCTACGCAGAAACTGCTAACTGGCCGGATAGAGAAGGCTGGGAGATCGTTAAAGAGGGCAAAGCTGGGCAGGTGAAATACGCCTTGTTGAAGCAAAGCTTAACGGTGTAAGCGGGTGAGATTCGTGGATTTTTTGCTAGCTAAATACTTAAATCTGCGGGTTTTACTCATGAGCAGCTTATAAGAAGCCA
The DNA here is from genome assembly GCF_033446605.1 of Iodobacter sp. CM08. Taxonomy (NCBI): domain Bacteria; kingdom Pseudomonadati; phylum Pseudomonadota; class Betaproteobacteria; order Neisseriales; family Chitinibacteraceae; genus Iodobacter; species Iodobacter sp. CM08. The sequence goes on from NZ_JAWQUO010000001.1 coordinate 26,364, forward strand.
TCCATAAAACAGCATCATTTAACGGCTGTTTTTCTCTGTGATCTAAGATCTGGCTTGCTTAATTTTAGCGAGCCAAGCTTAGGTGAGTTCTGATTTATTCAATTTCGTCATTCTTGTGTAGGCGGGAATCCAGTATTTACGCTGGATCGCCGATAAAACATTCGGGGATGACGATTTAATCAGCGTTCTCTTGGCTATTTTCACTTTGTTGTTTTATCAGCAGCTGAGTAAAAGCGTCGGCATTCATGGGGCGGTAGCAATAATAGCCTTGGATTAAATTGCAGCCTAATTTAGAAAGATATTCGGCTTGGGCTTGGGTTTCTACTCCCTCGGCAATAAGCTTTAATCCTAGATTACTAGCGATATCGATAATGGAGCGGACAATTGCTGCAGAATGCAAGTTGTCTGGTAGAGCCTGTACAAAAGATTGGTCTATTTTTAAATAATCAATGGGATAGTTTTGTAAATAAGCCAAATTGGAATAGCCGGTTCCAAAGTCGTCTAGGGCTAGGCTAAAGCCATTGCTATGCAATTGATTAAGTAAACCGGATTGCCCATTGCCCATTAATAAACTTTCTGTGAGTTCTAGCTCAACTAATTCGGCAGGTATTTTGTGATAAGTTAAAATGGCCGCAATTTCATCGGGTAACTGGGGTTTGAATTGTAAGGCGGATAAATTAACCGCCAGCCTGCCTAACGAAAGCCCCGCTTTTTTCCATTCAGCAATTTGGCTAATTGCCTCATTGAGTACCCAGCTCCCAATGGCAACAATCAAGCCTGTTTCTTCGGCAAAAGGGATAAAATTAGAAGGGGGAATCATACCTTTCTGTGGATGTTTCCAGCGAATTAAAGCCTCTGCGCCCATGATTTTTTTGCTAGGGAAGTCAACCTGTGGTTGAAAATAAAGCTCAAATTGATTTAAGTCTAGTGCGTGATGTAGCTCTGCTTCTAGTTTGATTTTATCTAAGGAGCTACGATTCATTTCTGTGGAATAAAATAAATAGTTTTGATTGTTTTGTTTGGCGCGATGCATGGCCACGGTGGCATTGTTGATCAGTGTTTCTGCATCATATCCATCATCTGGATAAATAGTAATGCCAATATGGCTAAGTAAAACAATTTCTTGATTCTTTAGATAAAATGGTGCGGCAGTAGATTGTAAAATTCTGCGGGCTACTAGAATAGCGTCTTCTCTTTGCTCTATTTCAAATAAGGCAATATAAAATTCATCGCCACTGAAGCGGGATACCACGTCCTCTTCACGCAGGGCAAGGCGGATGCGTTTTGCTAATTCAGCGAGTAAAACATCTGCTGAGGCGTGACCAAATGAATCATTAATATTTTTGAAGCCATTAATATTAAAGCATAATAATGAGCCATGTTTTTGTTTGCGTTTTGCCTCTGATAATGATTGGGCAAGTAAAGAAAATAGCATGGCACGGTTGGGTAGGCTGGTGAGCGTATCGTAATACGCCAGCTGATGGATTTTAGCTTCGGTTTGGCGTTTTTCTGTGTGGTCAGAAAACACCGCAAAGTAATGGCTGACGGTGCCATGATTTGTTTGTACTGCGCTAATGGTTAGCCATGCAGGGAAGGCTTCTCCATTGGCACGTTTATCCCATATTTCGCCTTCCCAATGCCCCATTGATTTAAGCGTGGATTCAATGGCTTTAGAGGTGTATTTATCTTTGCTATTTAAAAAGCTAGGCATTGTGCCTTGCACTTCTTGCATACTGCGGCCGGTAATTTTTAAATAAGCATTGTTTACACTCACAATAAGGCGATTATGATCGGTAATTACAATCGCTTCACGCGCATATTCAAAAATTCGGGTATAGAGCCGGCTGCGTTCTTCATTGGCCAGTTGGCTGCTGATATCACGTACATAAGCAATGAGCCGTGTGGGTAGGCCTACTTTATTGCGCACCAAGGTGAGGTGTAGATGCGCCCAGAAATTACTACCATCTTTTCGCCGCCGTTTGACATCCATTTCGGCATGACCATTGGCGATGACTTCATTAAAGCAGTCTTCTTCCCCTTGGCTTTCTACATCGGCATATAAAAGTAGAATATGTTTGCCTAAAACTTCATCTGCCAGATAGCCAAATAATAGCTCGGCACCACGATTCCAGCCGGTGATATAGCTTTCCAAATCCATGGTAATGATCGACGCTTCAAGCGCCGCATAGATGCCGGATTCGCTATCAAGCTCGTTATTCATGTGGCAGATGCCAATAGTTTTCTAACCCATTGGCAGGCGTTGATTTCAGATTGCATCCACGTACTTGATTGGGTATCGCTGAGCAAATTGCTGAGTGCTGCTTCATCACCGGCCTCCATTGCGGCAAGTGCTTTGATCGCATTACCAAGCGGCCCTTCCCCAGCCAGTAGGCCTGCACGCAGCTCGGGGCTGAGTGGGAGCGGGTCAAGAATCTCGTTTAAGGTTTGGCCAAATAGGCGATCGAGCAGGGAGAGCATGCCTGCCAGAAAGGCCACATCGGGTTTGATATTGGCTAGGGCGCTGCTACCCGCCCAGTTTTCTAGCCGTTTAGCACGCAGTGCGGCTAAAAGCAGCAGTGGGGGCGTGCCGCTGTCTGCGCCAAATTGCTCAGCGTAAAGTAAAAGCTGCAGCCAGCGCTGCAATTGCCGCCTACCTAAGATGGCGATGGCTTGGCGCAGGCTTTCTGCATGGGTGCTGCCGCCTACGGCTACAGAGTTAACCAATCTTAACAAGCTAAACACCAGCTGAGGTGCTTTGGCGATCACGGCCTCGATAGCGGGGGTATCGGCATCGCTGACAATTAATCCAAGTAGCTCTAATAAAACCGGCTTGCTGGGGTTTGGGCGACCATCGGGTTTTTGTGGCGCTAATAGCCAAGTGCCGGTTAACCAAACCTTAGGCGGGAGTTGGCTAGGCAGTGTTTGAATGCCTGCGATTAGCCCAGGGTCTTCGCTGGGGGCGGTGAGTAGCCTACGTGCTGTTTGGGGAAAAGGCAGAGCAAGCTCATTATTATTGAGCAATATCACAAAGGGATGCGGTTCGGCTAAATCAGCAGGAAACAAGCCATCGCAGCTTTCCCATAAGCAAGGTAGATTTGCTAGGATAGATTCAGCAAAAAGTGGGGCAAGGGTGGCCAGTTGGGCGGGCTCTGCATGCAGCCTTAGGGCAATCCACTCGCGATCAGTATTCCAAACGGGTTCAAGTAACATGATGAGCAGCGCAGCAAAATGACTCTTCACCCTAGCTCTGTCAGTAGCTATGGGCAAGGAGTCATTGCTTTGTCAGGCTATTAATGGGTTTGGGGGTAATTTAAGCCGCAGTTGGATAGACCTTTGCTTCTCTAGGAGTAAGAAAAACACTTTCCCCTGCCTGCCATTGTCCCTCTTGCTGACGCTCGCGGCTGATTTCTACTTCTACAATATCTGCATTAACGACGGCGACTTCCAGCCTTACCGTGGCCCCCAGTAAGCGCACATGGATGATTTTTCCTGTAATCGCGGATGGATTGGCCAGACGGGATAAATCAATTTCATGTGGGCGCACATAGACTGTCGCGGCGGAATGGGCGGCAGCGGGTGCTGCAAAACGTGCACCGCCTACTTCGGCCCAGCCCTCGTGAACGCGGCTATGGAATAAATTGACATCGCCTAAAAACTGGTAAACAAACGGTGATGCGGGGGTATCGTAGACCTGTTCTGGAGTGCCAATTTGCTCAATCTTGCCCTTGTTCATGACCACCACGCGATCGGCCACTTCCAGCGCTTCTTCCTGATCGTGCGTGACAAACACGCTGGTGATATGCATTTCATCGTGCAGGCGGCGTAACCAGCGGCGCAGCTCTTTTCTGACCTTGGTATCGAGCGCGCCAAAGGGCTCATCCAGCAGTAGCACTTTAGGCTCTACCGCCAGCGCACGGGCAAGGGCAATTCGCTGGCGTTGGCCACCGGATAATTGCGCCGGAAAGCGATCCGCTAGCCAATCCAGCTGCACCATATTAAGCAGAGCATGGACTTTTTCTTTGATCACCGCTTCAGTGGGGCGGGTCTTTTTGGGGCGAACCCGCAGGCCAAAGGCAACGTTTTCAAACACCGTCATATGCCGGAATAGCGCGTAGTGCTGGAAAACAAAGCCCACCTGCCGCTCCCTAACGTGGGTATCGGTGGCGTCGGTTCCATGAAACAAAATCTGTCCTTGGTCGGGCGTTTCTAAGCCGGCAATGACCCGCAGCAGCGTGGTTTTACCGCAACCCGAAGGCCCAAGCAGTGCCAGTAGCTCGCCCGATTGCACTTCTAAATTTAGATTATCCAGCGCAGTAAAAGCACCAAAGCGCTTGGCGATGTTTTTGACTTCGATACTCATATTGAATGCCTTTTGATATTGCGTAGCAAAACCCAAATCTTGAACCACAGAGGACGCGGAGTTCTACAGAGAAAAGCTAAGGGTCATCTGCATGACTTCCGACTTCCCGAGTTACTCCTCAACTGCATGTCGTCGATCCGCGGCGGCTTGTTGCTCACCTCGCCATTCCACATAGCTTTTAGCCGCAAGCGTGAGCAGAGCTAAGAGTGCCAAGATCGATGCGCAAGCGAATGCGCCGACGAAGTTGTATTCGTTGTAAAGAATTTCTACGTGCAGCGGCACGGTATTGGTCATGCCGCGAATATGGCCGGATACCACCGATACCGCACCAAACTCACCCATGGCACGGGCGTTGGCTAAAATCACACCGTAGAGCAATGCCCATTTGATCTTGGGTAGGGTGATGCGCCAAAACATTTGCCAGCTGGATGCGCCCAGCACAATGGCGGCTTGTTCTTCATCTGAGCCTTGAGCTTCCATCAGTGGGATCAGCTCACGGGCGACAAAGGGGAAGGTAACAAAAATGGTGGCCAACACAATGCCGGGTACGGCAAAAATAATGGTGTAATTATGCTCAATCAGCCACGGCCCCCACCAGCCCTGCGCCCCAAACATCAGCACATAAATCAGCCCCGCCACTACTGGGGAGACAGAAAACGGCAGATCAATTAGGGTGGTTAAAAAGCTTTTGCCTTTAAAATCAAATTTGGCAATTGCCCACGCCGCCGCCACGCCAAAGATCAGATTGGCGGGTAGCGAAATAGCCGCCACGATCAGGGTTAATTTAATGGCCGACACCGCATCTGGCTCAATTAGCGCGGCCAGATACAGCCGCCAGCCTTGCCGAAAAGCTTCAATAAATACCGATGCCAGCGGGATAAGTAAAAAAATCCCAATAAACAGCAGCGCAAGGCTAATCAGCACGCAGCGCACGGCACGGCTTTCTGTGGTGACGATAGAGCGTTGAATGGTTGAGGCCATTATTTAACTCTCCCTAAGCGCTTTGCCGTCCACCATTGCAGGCCATTAATCAGCAGTAGCATGGCAAAGGACACCACCAGCATCACTACGGCAATGGCGGTAGCGCCTAGATAATCGTATTGCTCTAGCTTGGAAATAATCATTAGCGGGGTGATTTCTGAAATAAAAGGCATATTGCCAGCGATAAAAATCACTGAACCGTATTCGCCAATTGCCCTAGCAAAGGCCAGTGCAAAGCCGGTTAATAGGGCCGGTAAGATGGTAGGGAAGATCACTTTGTAAAAAATCTGCCAGCGGCTTGCGCCTAAGCTACAGGCGGCTTCTTCTAGCTCGTGTTCTAAATCTTGCAGCACCGGCTGCACCGTGCGCACGACAAAGGGCAGGGTGACAAAGGTGAGCGCAATCACAATGCCGATGGGGGTGAAGGCAATCTTTAAGCCAAATGGCTCAAGGTACTGGCCGATCCAGCCATTGGGGGCATAAATGGTGGCCAGCGCAATCCCCGCCACGGCGGTAGGCAGAGCAAAGGGTAGATCGACCAAGGCATCCACAAAACGCTTACCAAAAAACTGGTAGCGAACCAACACCCATGCCACTAATAAGCCGGTGACAAGGTTAATCAGCGCCGCTAGAAAAGACGCGCCAAAAGTCAGCTTGTAGGAGGCAACAACGCGCGGCTCGCTGATAATCTGCCAGAAATGCGACCAGCTTAAGGCGCTGGTTTTGATCAAGAGGGCAGAGAGTGGCAATAGCACGATGATGGATAAATAAAACAGCGTGTAGCCAAGGCTTAAATTAAACCCTGGCAACACGCTTGGCTGTTTGAAGCGCATGGTGAATCCGATGGGGTGTTGTTAGTAGAGCTGTAGTAATGTTACCCAACATAAAACCTAAATCTCGAACCTCTTCGGTCCCAGAGAACACGGAGTTTCACGGAGAAAACCTTTTGTGTTTTTCTCCGTGGCCCTCCGTGTTCTCCTTTCCTCCGTGGTTAAAGGTTTGGGTTTTTGTGAGAGCGACAACTTCCACTGGCATGTACTTGATAGATAAGCGTCTACAGATCTTATTTTTGTCTGCTTGCTGTCAGCGCTTAGCGATGCTTGCTGCAATCTGGTCGTAAATTGCGCCGTCTTCAAAGTGGGTTTTTTGGGCTTTTTGCCAGCCGCCAAACTCTGCGATCGCAAACAATTTAATCGCAGGGAATTGCTTGGCGTATTTGGCGGCGATGGCTTTGTCTCTTGGGCGTAGATAGTTTTGCGCGGCAATTTCTTGGCCTGCTGGGCTCCACAGGTATTTCAGATATTCCTCGGCCTGCTTGCGGGTGCCTTTTTTATCCACCACTTTATCGACGATGGCGACCGGCGGCTCGGCTTCGATGGATACGCTGGGGTAAACCACTTCAAAATTGCCACGGCCAAATTCTTTGGCGATCATTTCGGCTTCGTTTTCAAAGGTGACTAGCACATCGCCAATCTGGCGCTGCATAAAGGTAGTCGTGGCCGCACGGCCGCCTGCATCTAGCACCGGCACATTTTTAAAGACACTGGCCACAAATTCACGCGCTTTTGCATCGTTGCCGCTAGGTAGCTTTGCCGCGTAGCCCCATGCCGCCAGATAGGTGTAGCGGCCATTGCCCGAGGTTTTAGGATTAGGCACGATCACGCCAACGCCCGCTTTAGTCAGGTCGTTCCAATCTTTAATGCCCTTAGGGTTGCCCTTACGAACGATCAATACCTGCAAGCTGGTAAAAGGGGCTGCATCGTCAGGCAGGCGTTTGGCCCAGTCGGCGGGGAGTAATTTAGCTTTGTCGGCGATGGCATCGATATCGTTATGCTGATTCATGGTGACCACATCGGCTTGTAAGCCATCGATCACTGAGCGCGCTTGCTTGCTAGAGCCGCCGTGCGACATCTGAATGGTGAGCTCTTCGCCTGATTTGGCTTTCCAGTATTTAGCAAAAGCGGGGTTGTAGTCCTTATAGAAATCACGCATTACATCGTAAGACACATTCAGTAAGGTGCTATCGGCAAAGGCTGGCAAGCTGGTACTGAGGGCAATGGCGGCGAGCAGAGACTTAAGACGCATGACGATTTCCTAGCGGTGTGTCAGATAGCGTCGATTTTTACCGGTTTTGTTAAGATGTACAAAGACTATTGAGTGTTATTTAAATAACTAAATGTGTTTGTTTAAATATCTGGGTTCCGCCAGAAAATAGCCTTGAAAGAAATCCGCACCGCTTTCTTTCGCGATGGCTAGTTGCGCGGCGCTTTCTATGCCTTCGATAACGACCTGACTATCCAGCCCATGCAGTATTTCAACGAGCTGGCTCAGTAATCGCTGCGCCTTACTATTGTTATCTGTGGCATGAATTAATACTTTATCCAGTTTTACAATATCTGGTGCTAAGGAAAGCAGGCGGCAGAGATTGGCATTTTTCTGGCCGTAATCATCAATCGCAATCCGGTAACCACGCTGGCGGTAGTTTTGTACCGCATGGGTCAGATCGGTTTCTTGCGCGTCAGGAATGGCGGATTCAAGGATTTCCAGAACTACATCGGCAGGTTTTAAGCCCTGATCCTGCAAAATGCGCTCAAACGCTTCGCCGTGTTGTTTTTCAACGGCAATCAGTAGTTCTGGATGAACGTTAAGAAACAGCGTTTTGTCTTTTTGCGGCCCAGCTAAGTGGTTCATTAAATGCAGGCTACGGCATAGGCGATCGAAAGCCACCAAGCATTCGCCTCGGGTGGCGCTTTTAAAAACATCGGCAGGCGGCATGGCTTTGCGGCGGATGCTGGCGCGCAGCAGGCCTTCTTCGCCAATGATGGTTTGAGCATCTGCTGCAAAAATGGGCTGAAACACGCTGGTCAGCTCCAGCCCCAGTGCCTTTACCACAATGCCGCGCTCCTGAGTGCAGGCAAACTGGGCACTGGGCCAATCGGCTAGGGTATCTTCGGGCACATGTAAAGTGCCGCTGGCATGGTGGATTGGGACTGGCATATGGGCTCTTTTAAGGGGACTGATGCGTGCTAGGTGTTTGTTAAAAAGTGACTCTTGCCAGTTTTGAATCATCGTAGGGCGGGTGCAACCCGCGTTTTTTCAGCATGACTCGCGGGTTGCACCCGCCCTACGAATGGCATATTGCTTAAGTTGATAGGATTGGGGTGAAACCCGCGTATTTGTTTAGCATTGCTCGTGGCTTGTGCCCCATATGCGCTAAGCAAATTTAAAAAGACCTTTTTAGTGCCTTCGGCACATTGATTTTGGAGCGGTTAGCCACCGCGGGGCCTTCCTTTCTTGCTTCGCCAAGAAACGAAGCCAAGCGACAACAGCAAAGCACGAAAGCACCTGCGCTGCGGACAATCGAGTCGGCGGCGGGCGGGATTGGCTCGCTGCCTCGCTTGTTCGGAGCTTGCGTGTTTCAAGGGGAGATTTAAGCCCCGTACCGTGAGCGTAGCCCTCCTTTTCTGTCTTTGTTTGCTACTAAAAACCAAACTGGTTAGCGCACATGGGGTGAATCCCGCCAGATCTATGTCTCAAAAGCTAATCTAATCAACTGAGGTTGATGCGACTTAAAACCTAATAAACGACTTAGTCCTAAATAGGTTTCCTCCGTGAAACTCCGCGTTCTCCGTGCCCTCCGTGTTTCAAGATGTGGGTTTTCTTGTGTTACATCTCTTACTTACTCGGCTGATAAATCTGGTCAAACGTACCGCCGTCGCTAAAGTGGGTTTTTTGCGCTTTGGCCCAGCCACCGAATACGTCATCGATATCAAACTGCGTGACTTTCGGGAACTGATGGGCGTATTTGGCCGCCGTGGCAGGGTCGATTGGGCGGTAGTAGTTTTGTGCGATGATTTCTTGGCCTTCTTTGGAATACAGATACTTCAGATATTCCTCGGCCACTTTGCGCGTGCCTTTTTTGTCGATCACTTTATCGACAACGGCGACTGGCGGCTCGGCCTTGATTGAGTAGCTTGGGGCGATGATTTCAAATTTATCTTTGCCGATTTCTTTAACCACTAGCTCGGCTTCGTTTTCCCATGCAATCAACACATCGCCAATGCCGCGCTGGGTAAAGGTGGTGGTGGCACCGCGTGCGCCGGTATCCAGTACGGGGACGTTTTTGAAGAGTTTTTGTACGTAATCGCGGGCTTTATCGTCTGAGCCGTAGGTTTTTTTGGCCCAGCCCCAAGCGGCTAGGTAGTTCCAACGCGCGCCGCCGCTGGTTTTTGGATTAGGAGTGATGACTTTAACGTCGGGCTTGATCAGATCGGCCCAGTCTTTAATCGCCTTGGGATTGCCTTTTTTAACCAAGAACACAATGGTCGAAGTGTAAGGCGAGGCATTGTCAGGTAGTTTTTTCTGCCAGTTGGCGTCAAGTAATTTGCCAGGCGTGGCCAGCTCGTCAATATCGTAAGCTAGAGCCAGCGTGACCACATCTGCTTGCAAGCCATCCAGCACTGAGCGGGCCTGCTTACCAGAGCCGCCGTGGGATTGGCGGATGGTGACATCATCGCCGGTTTTTTTCTTCCAATAGCTGCTAAAGGCTTTGTTGTAGTCTTGATAAAGCTCGCGGGTTGGATCGTAAGAAACATTAAGTAGCTCTACAGATGCCGCAAAGAGGCTGGTACTGGCAAGGCTAAGAATTAAGCTGGCGATAAGTTTCATATGTAAGCCCCTGTAATGAATGAGGCTAAGTTTAATCGCCAAGCGTATAGATTTAAAAAGAATTAATAATTGTTTTTATATTCCATATTTACGCATTTGCCAAGACGTGCACAAAGGCCTCACTACTCAGATAGCGTGGCTCACTTAAAAAATAACCCTGCATCATATCTGCGCCGCTGGCTTGGGCGAGGGCGAGTTGCTCGGCGCTATTGATGCCTTCAATCACCACCAAACTGCCGTTTTCATGTAGGCGCTCCACAAATTGGCAGAGCAGCTCTTGGGCCAGTGGCTCCTTGCTGATGGCGTTGATCACGATTCGATCCAGCTTAACAATCTCAGGGCTAAGCGTAAGTAGGCGGCTTAAATTGCTATTTAAAAAACCGTAATCATCGATTGCGATCCGGTAGCCACGCTCGCGATAGCTTTTAATTGCCTTGGCTAAACTAGCCGTTTGATCTGGCTGTACGGTGGATTCAAAGATCTCCAACACAATATCTGCAGGGCTTAGGCCTTGGTCTTGCAAAATTCGCTCGAAGGCATCGGCATGTTGCTCGCCTGTGGACATCAGTAATTCAGGATAAACATTTAGAAATAGCGTGCGTTTTGGGTAAGGGCCGGCAAGGTGATTCATTAAATGCAGACTACGGCAGAGGCGGTCAAATTCAACTAAGCAATCCCCGCCTTGCGCACTTTTAAATACTTCTGATGTGGCAAGCGCTTTACGGCGAACACTGGCGCGTAGCAATGCTTCTTCACCAATGATTTGTTGGCTTTGGGTGTCAAAAATGGAGAGAAAAGCGCTGGTTAATTCCAGCCCCAATGCTTTTACTACAATTCCCCTGTCCTTTGTATTGGCAAATTGTGCCATTGGCCAATCATTTAAGGTGTCTTGTGGGATATGCAAAATACCGTCACGGTGTTTTACTGAAATCAAAGGAGGCATTGTTTTCTCCATTTACAGCTGGTTAAAATAAGTTGAATCTAATATTGTAGGAATGTTTAATGTTTAATGTTTAATGTTTAATGTTTGTGTTTTATGGGGATTATGTAAGTAAATAAAATTTCTATTTTTTAATAAATAAATAACAATAATACTGTGTTGGTGCAGAGTAAATGTGGGCTCTTGCACGATTAGTGTGCTTTTAATATTTAAAGTTCAAAAGTAGTTAATGTTTTTTATGGTGTTGTTATGCTGTTTGATTGTTACCGGTAAAATAAATAGAGTGTTTTTTATTTAAAAATTAGTAATGTAAATTAAATAGTAAGCCGTAACTATTACGCTAAATTAATAGGTAATTATTTAATTGCGCATAAGCAATAATTGCTGGCGTAGTAAAGCAAAGGCATGACAAATAAATGCACGAGAGATGATTTAAAGAAGTGGCAGCGCTGCTCTCAGCCTGTCAACTTAAGCATTTGTAGTGTGGGTACATTTTTTGCCCACGCCGTGCCATCCGTGTGGGCAAAGTAAACTGCCTTGCCCCCTCTCTGCTATTGATTTCCATCCTTAAATTGTAAGGACTAGCAGGGAGAGGGCGGTATGGCAAATTATGCTAGGGTCTGTTGACGTTTCATTCACAATTGCGCTGAGCCGGAAAACGGCCAGGCACAAGGCATGCGACGAAGGCAATAACGGGTTATTGTCGAGGAGCATAACGCAGTGAATGGCCATTTTCCGGCTCAGCCCTTCGGGTTTAGCCCATTTTTGGGGCTGCACTGCGTTAAAAATCGCTCATGGTACTCGTACCATGTCGCAATTTTCTCCTTGTTCAGCCCCAAAACTGGGCCAAACGCAGCCGTGAATGAAACGTCAACAGACCCTAGGAGCTTAGTAAGCGCCCATAAAGTCGCGTTTACCAATTTCTACGCCGTTGTGGCGTAGTAGTGCGTAAGTGGTGGTGACATGGAAGAAAAACTGCGGCAAGCCATACGAGAGCAGATAGGTTTGGCCGTCGAGTTTTTTTTCTTTTGGCGTGCCAGGGCGCAGCACGATTTCAAGTGCTTCGCTACCGTCGATTTGAGCGGCGGTTAGGCCATCTAAGATCGCCAGTGTTTTGGCAATACGGGCTTGCAGCTCGGCAAAGCTTTGCTCGTTGTCATCATAAGCAGGAACTTCTACCCCTGCTAAGCGGGCAGGCACGCTTTTGGCAAAATCGCAGGCGATTTGTACTTGGCGCACCAGTGGAAACATATCAGGGAATAGGCGGGTCTGTAGCAAAACGGCAGGGTCGATTTTGCGAGCTGTCGCGTGGGCTTCAGCCTTGGCTAAAACATCGGATAGAGCGGTAAGTAATTGTTTAAAAACGGGGATGCTGGCGGTATACATGGAAATAGACATAATGTTCCTTGAGCAGTTTGGGCGGCAGGTCCGCAAGCCATGAGATGGGGGCTAACAGTGAATAGTCAATAGCCGTTTTACTCAGAGCACGCTGTGTTGCTGGCCGTGTACTTATTTTTAGCGTTTAAATTTCCTGATTATGTTTCTTGCTCAAGCAGCTCTGTGTAGATGGATTTCTTGAGTGCTTGGTTTTGAAATGTGAAGGGCGGGTGAAGCCCGTGAGCAATGCTGAATAAACACGCGGGTTTTACTCGCCCTACGATATTTATAATGAGATTGAGCAAGCGCTATAGTCAGGTTTGCCTAAGCCGCATGAGGCAAAAAAAGCGGCGTCACTGACGCCGCTGGGCTGGATTTGATAACTTTAAGAGGCTAGTTCAGTTCGGTTTCTAAACTCTTCTAGGGCCTGAGGATTAGCGAGTGCATCGGTGTTTTTGACTGGTCTGCCGTGCACCACATTTCTGACCGCCAGCTCTACAATCTTGCCGCTGATGGTGCGGGGAATATCGTTTACCTGCACAATTTTAGCGGGCACATGGCGCGGGGTGGTGTTGCTGCGGATGATTTGGCGGATGCTGTTTTGCAGTGCATCGCTAAGCTCAACGCCTTCACGCAGGCGCACAAACAGCACCACCCGCACATCGTTGTCCCAGTCTTGGCCGATGGCGATAGATTCTAGAATCTCTGGCAGTTTTTCTACCTGACGATAAATCTCTGCCGTGCCAATGCGTACGCCGCCGGGGTTAAGCACTGCATCCGAGCGGCCATGAATAATAATCCCGCCGTGGATTGTTTCTTCGGCGTAATCGCCCTGCGCCCACACGCCGAGGTATTGGCTAAAGTAAGCGGCTTTTAGCTTTTCACCATCGGGATCATTCCAGAAGCTGACTGGCATGGCAGTAAAGTGGCGGGTGCATACCAGCTCGCCCTTTTCGCCAATCACGGGCTGGCCTGCGTCATTCCATACCTCAACCGCCATGCCTAAGCCCTTGCATTGCAACTCGCCTATCCATACCGGTAGCACTGGGTTGCCAAGGGCAAAGCAAGAAATAATGTCGGTGCCACCTGAAATGGAAGATAAGCAGAGGTTTTGTTTTACATCACGGTAAACATATTCAAAGCTTTCGTGCGATAGCGGTGAGCCGGTAGAAAGAAGCGCTTTTAAGTGCTCTAAACGGTGCGTCTGTTTGGGCTTAGAGCCGGCTTTTTCTAGGGCCGCAAGGTATTTGGCGCTGGTGCCAAAGATGCTGATGTTTTCTTGATCGATTAAATTAATCAGCCGGTCGGCATTGGGGTGAAATGGTGAGCCATCAAACAGTACAATGCTTGCGCCAAGGGCTAGACCAGACATCATCCAGTTCCACATCATCCAGCCGCAGGTGGTGTAGTAGCACAGCGTATCTTTGTCGGTTAGGTCGGTATGTAGGCCTAGTTCTTTAAGGTGTTGTAGCAGCGTGCCACCCGTGCCGTGAACGATGCATTTGGGTACGCCGGTCGTGCCGCTGGAATACATGATGTAGAGCGGATGGGCAAAGGGCACTGGGGTGAATATTGGCTCGCCACCCGCTTGGTAAAAATCATCCCATAGTGTGATCTTGGCATGGCCTGCTTTAAAGTCTTTGGCCTCTGCATCAGGATTAGCGTAGGGAACAATAATCAACTGCTCGATAGAGGGTAGGCGAGCAATGATTTCTTTGATTTTGTCAGCAAGGCCGATGGTTTTACCCGCATAGCGATAAGCCGCACAGGCAATCAGCACTTTGGGTTCTATCTGACCAAAACGATCGCTTACGCCTTGCGTGCCAAAGTCTGGCGAGCAAGAAGACCAAGTTGCGCCAAGACTGGCCGCTGCGAGTGCGCCCACAATGGTTTGCCAAGTATTGGGCATAAAGGCGGCGATACGATCGCCAAAGCCAATACCGGCCTCGGCTAATGATTTTTGTAAGCCAGCCACATGTGCGGCTAGCTCGGCAAAGCTTAGCGCCTCGCGTGAGCCATCTTCAGCAATGGCAATCAGCGCTGGGTGATCATCTCTGCGGCGCAACAGATGTTCGGCAAAGTTAAGCTCGGTTTCTTTATACCAACTGGCGCTTGGCATGACGGAGTCTTCGCTAAGGACCTCGCTAGCTGTTTGGCTAAAATGCACTGCAAAGAAATCGACAACGCCTTGCCAAAAGGCTACCCGATGCGCCACGCTCCAAGCGTGCAGCTGGGCATAATCAGTCAAGTCTAAGTGGTGTGCTTGATTGATATGGTGGCGAAACGCATCCATCTGGGTAGCAGCAACCTGCTCAGGGGAGGGCGTCCAAAGCGCTTCTTGCATGTCGATTCCTTTAAATAAAACTGCGCCAAAGGCGCTACTTTTCCCCCTCTCCCATTTTGGGAGAGGGCTAGGGTGAGGGCTTTAACACACCACGCCAAAGGTGCTACTTTTCTAAAGTCTAAAGCTTGCACCACAGAGAACACCGCTTAGGGTGGGCACCTGCTAGAAATATGTACTGCTACACGTGGGCGCAAAATCGTGCTCTGCCTAAAGGGTTTTTAATAGGTATTTTGTGCGCTCGTTTTTGCCTTGCTGTTCTCTGCGTTTACAGACTTTAGGATTGAGGTGTTTCTGGGCAATCCACTTGGTTTTTTGGGTGAGCGTCGATAAATGCACCGTGTTGTTCGGCCAGCGCTTCTACCCGTAATATTTTAGGGTAGGCATCCAGCGGCACATTAAAGCGGCGGGCGGCGTAGAGCTGGGGGATAAGATAAGCATCCGCCACGCTGACTTGGCCAAAGCAATAGCCTACATCACCAATGAGCTGCTCCACCGCGGCCAAGCCTTGGCCTATCCATTCGCTAATCCAGGCATTAATGGCATCGTCGCTGCACTGATAATGCTGGCGCAAATAATTGAGTACGCTGACGTTATGCAAAGGATGAACATCACAAGCAATCAGCGCCGCCACGCTACGAATTTTGGCGCGAGTCAATAAACCATCTGTTTGCAAGGTGCTTGGCAGCAGTGGGGTTTCTGGGTAGCGCTCTTCTAAGTATTCGATAATCGCCGGTGATTGGATAATGGCTTCATTACCTTGATCCAGTAGCGCAGGCACACGGGCCTGTGGATTGATGGCTAGATAGTCGTGTTCTTTATGCGCGGCTTTAAGCAAATTTACCGGAATGGACGTGTAGGCAAGGCCCTTGAGCGCCAGCACAATCCGCACGCGATAGCTAGAGGTGGAGCGGTAATAGCCGTAGAGTTCCATGCTTAAGCCTTAATGTGATTTATTGTGGGCAACGGCGCTTTATCTTGCCCACGCTGCGATGGTGTTGTTGCAGTAAACCCAAACCTTGAACCACGGAGGAAAAGGAGAGCTTGGAGGATCACGGAGAAACCCTAGGGCTCAACAAAGTGAGTTCTTCTAGAATGGTTTTTCTGCCGTGAAACTTCGTGCTCTCTGCGTCCTCCGTGGTTCAAGACGTGGGTTTACTTGGCTTAGCTCTTCGCCGCTAAAATTACCCCACGGCATTCGCCGAAGCCGATGCTTGGGTGGCCGTCTTTTTTGCAGCGGGCAAGCATGATGATTTCGTCGCCATCGGCTAAAAAGCAGCGCTCTTCCCCTGAATCCAATTTGATGGCTTCTTTACCACCTTTGCTCATTTCCAGCAGGCTACCCAAGGCGTCGGAGCTTGGGCCGGAGAGCGTGCCGGTGCCGAGTAAATCACCAGCACGCAAGCTGCAGCCGTTGACGGTGTGGTGAGTAATCAGCTGCGCCACTGTCCAGTACATATTAAGCGTGTTGGATAGGCCTAGGCGATGCGGTGGTAGGCCTTGGGCTTTTTGCGCGCTAGTATGCAGTAGCACTTCTAGCTCGATATCAAAAGCGCCACTGGCCTGATCGGCAGCAGCATAAAGATAAGGTAGCGGCTGCGGGTCACCCTCTGGGCGGGCGGGCTGCGCTACGCGATAAGGCGCTAGCGCTTCAGTGGTGATGACCCAAGGCGACACGGTAGTGGCAAAGTTTTTAGCTAAGAATGGGCCTAGCGGTTGGTATTCCCAGGCTTGTAAATCGCGTGCCGACCAGTCGTTTAATAGGCAGAAACCGGCAATATGTTCTGGCGCGTTTTCAATGGCAATGGCCTCGCCTTGCGGGTTGCTACCTGCAATCCAAATACCCAACTCTAGCTCGTAATCTAGCCTTGCCGATGGCGTGAGCGCGGGCACGTCCTGCCCAGGTTTTAGCGTTTGCCCAAGTGGGCGGCGCACGGCGTAGCCACTTGGGTAGATGGTGGACGAGCGGCCGTGGTAGCCAATCGGCACATATTTGTAATTAGGCAGCAGGGGATTATCTGGGCGAAACAGTTTGCCCACGTTTACGGCATGGTGAATGCCGGTGTAAAAATCGGTGTAGTCGCCAATTTTGGCGGGCAGGTGCATGGTGCAATCTGCGGCTGGGCGTAGTAATGCTTCGCCTTGGGCTTGCAGGTTTTTGAGCTGTGGATAATCAGCATCCAGCAATTCTAATAAACGCTCACGCAGTGCCAGCCGTGCTGTGCTTGGCAAGGCAAAGAAGGCATTGAGCGATTTACCACTGGCGGCTTGGGCGGCGGTTTGGGCGGCACCAGTAAAGAGGCTGTTTTCTAATGCGGTTTGCAAATCAAAAATAACATCACCGATCGCAACGCCACCGCGTGGCGGCAGGCCTTGTGGACTAAAAATCCCGAACGGTAAGTTTTGTAGCGGAAAATCACGGTGCTCGTTGGCGGAAGTAACCCAGCTGCGGCGATATGTAGTGGATGTCATTGCGGGCTCCGTTGGGTTTAAAAGTGTGTCATAGAGCGCTAAACCTTGAACCACAGAGAGCACAGAGGCCACAGAGTTTCACACAGGAAAAACAAAGTTCAATTGTTTTAGACCCGTAGTTTGGGTCGCAAACTGCATGTGAGGGTGTACCTCGATAGCTACCCATTTCCCTCTGTGGTGCTCTGTGCTCTCTGTGTCCTCTGTGGTTTAGGACTTAGCGCTCGTCGCTTTATGCGCTTATTAAATCTGGTTTTTATTAAATGTTTTCGGCATGTCTGCCCAGCAATCGTCGTAGTTTGCTTGCAATTGGCTGCATTCCATTGCGTATTGGCTAGGGCGGATCACCGCATGGGTTTCAATCATAAAGGCCATCGTGCGCTCAATTTTTTGCGGTATTAATGTCGCTGTGCTGGCATTGATAAATGTTCTGGCATCCGGCCCATGCGCGCTCATCACATTGTGTAAAGAAGCGCCGCCCGGCACAAAGCCACCCGCTTTGGCGTCGTACTCGCCACGGATCAGCCCCATAAATTCATTCATAAGATTACGATGAAACCAAGGTGGACGGAAGGTGTTTTCAGCAACCATCCACCGTGGCGGGAAAATAACGAAGTCGGCATTGGCCTGGCCGGTAATGGCAGAGGGTGAGGTGAGCACGGTAAAGATCGATGGATCAGGGTGGTCGTAACTCACGGTGCCTATAGTGTTGAAGCGGCGTAGGTCATATTTATACGGCACGCTATTACCGTGCCAAGCCACTACATTTAGCGGTGAATGGCTGAGCTGGCAGGCCCAGAATTCACCTAAAAATTTTTGTACCAAAGTTGTAGGCTGATCGATATCTTCATAGGCGGCAACCGGCGCAAGAAAATCACGCGGATTGGCTAAGCCATTGCTACCAATCGGGCCAAGATCTGGAATACGCAGCGGCGAGCCGTGGTTTTCGCATAAATAACCGCTGGCGCTGCTGTCTAATAGCTCGACACGAAACTTCATGCCGCGTGGGATTACGGCAATTTCTTCGGGCTCTATTTCTAAGATGCCCAGCTCGGTTACTAATCGAATGCGGCCTTGTTGCGGCAGAAATAAAAATTCGCCATCGGCGCTAAAAAATACCCGCTGCATCGAAATATTGGCTTGATAAAGATGGATGGATACGCCTTCGGGCGAATCACTATTTGCCGCCATCGTGACTAGGCCATCAATAAAATCAGTGGGCGCATCTGGCCGTGGCAGCGGATCCCAACGGAGGCGATTGGGGGTAATGGCTGCCAATTTACTATTGGGGCGCTGGCGCTCTAGACGTTCAAATTTGCTATGCGCTGCGGATGGCAGAATGCGATACATCCAAGTGCGGCGCAGCTCTGCTCTTGGCATGGTGAATGCGCTGGTGGAAAACTGCTCTGGATATAAGCCATAAGGGGCTTTTTGCGGCGAGTTTTGGCCACTAGGTAAGGCGCCTGCTAATGCCTCGCTAGCAAATTCATTCCCAAACCCAGAAAGGTAAGACAAAGTACTTGTATCGTTTGGCATGGCGCTTCCTTTTTACGTAATGCGTAATTTATTTACGCAAAACATAATTTGATTTTAAATAGTCGTCAAGTTATAAACGCGTTTTATGACGTTTTTAAGTGACAAACAGCATGGCAATGGCAGATCGTAGGCAGAGCGTGGGTTCCGCCGAAGTGGCGGCACAGGTTTTAAAAGCGCTGGCTGATTTGGCCCCCAGCACCTCGCTCTCTCGCTTGGCTGAATATTTGGCTATGCCAGCCAGCAAAGTGCATCGCTACTTACAGGCTTTGATCGCCACTGGCTTTGCCGAACAGGATGCGGCCAGCAATCATTACGCGCTGGGGCATGAGGCGCTGCGGGTGGGTTTGATTGCGCTGGGCAAAATGGACGTGCTTAAAGTTGCCACGCCTTATCTACTGCAGCTGCGTGATCAGCTGAATGAAACGGTGTTTTTTGCGGTATGGGGAAATAAAGGCGCGACGGTGGTGCAGGTGGAGCAGGCGCTTAGATCCATCAGCCTGATTACCCAAGTAGGATCGGTATTGCCGCCGTTTAAATCAGCCACGGGGCTAGTGTTTAGTAGCCATCTGCCAGAGCAAGAGGTGCAGCTATTGCAGCAGGAGGCGGGCTTGGATAAAGCTGCGCTGCAGACGCTTAATTTGCAATTGGCAGAGATCCGCGCTCAGGGCTGGCATAGTATTCAAGGTTTATTGATTTCTGGCGTAGATGCCATCTCTGCCCCAGTATTTAATGCCCGTCAGCAGATTATTGCGGTAGTGACCGTGGTGGGCTCTGCATCGTCCGCCCTGCAGCCCGCAGCAGATAGCGATTTGGTACAAAGGCTGCTTCAAGCCACCCAAGCCATTAGCCGCAGAATGGGGGCTGTTTAAAAGTTAAACCTTAAACCTTAAACCTTAAACCCAGATTTTGAACTACGGAGAACACAGAGGACACGGAGTTTCACGGAGAAAAACATAGCTAAGTAAATGCATAGATTAGTTTTTATCTGAATTTAAGGTTTCCTTCGTGGTTCAAGATATGGGTTTTAAAGATTTTTTTAATAAATTTCAAACATAAATCGTTAAATCGCTTTTGATCTGGATATGGCAGGCTAGGCGGATGAGGGCAGGGGTGTCGGGGATAGTGAGTGGCGAGTCAGCTGCGAGCCCTGCGTGGCGGGCCATGACATTTCTTTCTTTGGCTCCTAGCGTCACCATCCCACCACTGCCTGCATGTTCTAAGCGTACCTTGCATGCCCCGCAAGTGCCTTGGCCGCAGCGCCAAGCTAACTGTAATTTTCCATCGCTTACCAATTCTCTGACAGAAGTGATCAGCATGCTATCAAGCTCGGTAGTCACTTCCAGACGGGTGGAATCCTGCGAATTGATAAAAGTTAGTTTGTACATGAGCGAGGAGCGAGCCTTAGTCCTAAGATGAAGTAATAACCTTCATTGTATCTGCAAGCCGCCATGATTAAAAAAATCCCTGTATCGGTATTAAAAATTGGCATGTATATCCATGACCTGAATGTGGACTGGATGGATCATCCTTTTTTGCGTAAGCAATTTGTAGTAAAAACAGATGAAGACTTACAAAAAATCATCATATCGGGGGCGCATGAAGTTTATATCGATACTGATCGTGGCCTAGATTACGCCCATGCGCCAACGGTGGATGAAGTGAATGCCAGCATTGAGGCGGAAATGGTTTTGGTGGCTACGGCACCCGCACCGGTGATTCAAGTTTCTAGTGCAGAAGAAATGTCCCGCGCTAAAAAAATCCATAAGCAGGCGCATTTATTGGTGCGCTCGGTTATGCAAGACGCAAGAATGGGTAAAGCCATTCAAATGGATGATGTAGAAGAAGTGGTTGAGGGGATTACTGATTCTATTTTAAGAAATAGCAGTGCTTTATTAGGTTTGTCGGGAATTAAAGATAAAGACGAATATACTTTTCTACATTCGGTCAGCGTATGTACGCTCATGGTGACGTTTACAAAAAGTATGAATTTTCCAGCTGAATTAATTCGGCAGGCGGGGATTGGCGGCTTATTGCACGATACAGGCAAAACCATGGTGCCCAATGAAATTTTAAATAAACCGGGGCGTTTAACAGAAGAAGAGTTTGAGGTGATGCGCTCGCACCCAATGGAAGGTTTTAAGATTTTGTCACAGGTGGATTCAATTGGGGATATTCCATTAGAAATTACCTTGCATCACCATGAGCGTATGGATGGAAGCGGTTATCCGCATAAATTGCCAGGGGAAAACATTACGCAATTAACGCAAATGGCATCGGTAGTGGATGTATATGATGCAATTACTTCAGATCGTTGTTATCACAAAGGCATGCCCGCCTCGGAAGGATTAAAAAAACTGTGGGAATGGAGTAAATTTCATTTTAACCCAACCTTAGTACAAGCCTTTATGCGTACGGTGGGGATTTATCCAGTAGGGTCTTTAGTTAAATTAGAATCAGGCCGCTTGGCCGTGGTGCTGGAGCAAAACGAAGGCAATTTGCTCATGCCAAGGGTAAAGGCCATCTTTAGTACTAAGGCGAATGCCTATATCACACCCGTAGAAATTAATTTGGCTAAGCCCATGGGATTAGGTGGGGCCGATAAAATTACTGGGCATGAATCGGCAGAAAAATGGAATATCGACGTGGCGAGATTTTTAATTCCACCAAGCTGATATTTATCATCCGTTGTTCTACAGGTTTTTTTGCAGCTTAGCCTTATCAAAGCGCCTTGCAAATGGCGTGCGCATTAAAAATAAAATCGCCAATATCCCTGCATAAATCAATGGCGTTGTTAAATCTTTTTTTACCAACCATAAATAATGTAATACGCCTAAGCTGGCAATTAAATAAACCAGCTTATGTAGCTTTTGCCATTGCCGTTTTAGTTTTTTAATCGCCGCTTGATTTGATGTTGCGGCGAGCGGAATTAATAGCACAAAAGCCAGAAAGCCAACGGTTACAAAAGGACGTTTAATTACATCGTGCCAAATGGCGGCAGGGTCTAAGCCATGGTCAAACACAAAGAAAGTGAATGCGTGGATAAAGGCATAAAAAAATACATAGAGGCCTAGCATGCGGCGGTAGAGCAGCAGCTTGCCATAGCCAGTTAGGCGGCGTAGTGGCGTCACGC
Organism: Iodobacter sp. CM08; assembly: GCF_033446605.1. Taxonomy (NCBI): domain Bacteria; kingdom Pseudomonadati; phylum Pseudomonadota; class Betaproteobacteria; order Neisseriales; family Chitinibacteraceae; genus Iodobacter; species Iodobacter sp. CM08. Next base: position 48,166 of record NZ_JAWQUO010000001.1, read on the forward strand.
TTAGGGTAATCATGAGGAAATTTAACGCCCAAGTACCGGTTTGGCGAGTTAAAAATTCAATCGGATTAACCGCTTGCCCAGTAGCGATGGCTATCCAAAGTAGGGGCAGCAGACAGGCAATAAAGAGAATGGGTTTGCTAAAGCGCATTGCGGCAAGCTCGATTTAAAAAGTGGATTAGCAGTTTAGTCGGTTGATTGTGCTTGATCTGACAAGAGTAGAGGGGATTAGTGCCTTTTTAAAGCGTTTGAAGGTGGTTTTTTGTATCAAAACAAAGCAGTTTGTGATCGTTTCTAGGATAATGCGAAGCCTTGCTCAAGGAAATGGCTATGTCGCAAAGCATTATTCACGCCGCTCACCGTATTGTGGTGAAAGTGGGCTCTAGCTTAGTTACCAATGAAGGCCGTGGTTTAGATCACGCTGCTCTTTTGCGCTGGGCGCAGGAAATTGCCGAAGTTTCAAAAATGGGCAAGCAAGTGGTGTTGGTCTCCTCTGGCGCAATTGCCGAAGGCGTGGCGCGTTTGGGTTGGACGCAAAAGCCGACGTCAGTACACGAAAAGCAAGCCGCTGCGGCGGTTGGGCAGATGGGATTGTGCCAAGCGTATGAAAGCGCTTTTCGCCAGCATGGTTTAAAAACCGCACAAATTTTACTCACGCATGAAGATTTAGCCGATCGCACCCGCTATTTAAATGCCCGCTCTACCTTGATGACGCTGCTGAATTTAGGCGTGATTCCCATCATTAATGAAAACGATAGCGTAGTAACCGCTGAAATTAAATTTGGTGATAACGATAGTTTGGGCGCTTTGGTGACCAATCTGATTGAAGGCGATGCGCTGATTATTCTGACTGATCAAAGCGGCCTATTTACAGCCGATCCACGTAAAGACCCAGATGCCCGCTTGGTGGAAGAAGCTGAGGCGGGCGATGTGAGCTTAGAAGAAATGGCGGGTGGTGCGGGCTCTAGCGTGGGTACAGGTGGGATGTATACCAAGATTATTGCCGCTAAACGCGCTGCGCGTAGTGGGGCTTCAACGGTGATTGCTTGCGGGCGCGAGCCTAGCGTCTTAACCCGTTTGGCTTTGGGTGAGCGCATTGGTACTCAGCTAACGGCTCAATCCACGCCACTGGCCGCTAAAAAACAATGGATTGCCGATCACTTGCAGCTTAAAGGCAGTGTGGTGCTGGATACTGGCGCGGTACGTGCCCTGCGTTTGCATGGCTCTAGCCTGCTGCCAATCGGCGTGAAAGAAGCGCTGGGTGATTTCTTGCGTGGGGATGTGGTGAGCTGTGTGGATAGCGCTGGGCTAGAAATCGCGCGGGGCATGGCAAACTATAGCGCCGCTGAAACCCGCCGCATTATGCGTTTGCCAACTGGGCAGATCGAAGCCACGCTTGGCTATATCGATGAAGCGGAGCTGATTCATCGCGATAATATGGTTTTAATGGGCTAAATGGGTAAGGTGGGCGGGCTTTGCCCTTGCCCCCTCTGTGATTTATCGCTTGTTCTGGCATGTTGTGGCTATGGCGCATATTGCATCCATAACCGCCCTGATTCTGGCCGTTTTGTACAGATCTGGATGGGCAACTAACCACACTGGGTAGTGGCGGCGGTGTTCTGTCCAGATTGCTTGTAATTCGGGATATTCATGGGCAACGAAGTCGGGTAATTCGGTGATGCCCAGTCCCGCGCGGGTAGCCGCACATAAGCTCCATAGCGTATTACAGCGCATTCTGATTTTCCCCTCATCGATCGCTTCCCCAGCAAGCTGCTCCGGCTCTGACCAGCCTGTGGCTTGTAAGGGCAGCAGCAGGGAATGCCCCGCAAAGTGCTCTCCACGAACGGGCATAGCATGGGTACGCCAGTAGTGGGCTGAGCCATAGAGCGAGACGGTGAGCTCCATCAGTTTTCGGGCAATTAATAAGGGAGATTCGGGACGAATAGTGCGCAGGGCGATATCCGCTTCCCGACGGCTTAAATTTAGTAATTCTGCCCCTGTCAGTAATACCAGCTCAATATCGGGGTGTTGTTCTTGTAAGGACTGTATCGCAGGAATAACAAAGCTCTGTGCCAAGGTATCGGTGGTGGCAATGCGCACCAGCCCAGCTAATCCCATATCAGAATCTTGAACGGTCTTTTGCATGGCCAGTGCGGCGTCTTCTAGTTGTAGCGCATGGGGTAGTAGCTGATCTGCAAAGGGGGTGGGAAGCATGCCAATGGTGGTGCGTAAAAATAGCCGAGTATTTAATTGCCGCTCCAGTGCACTGAGACGTCTGCCTACGGTTGCCTGATCTACGCTCAGTAGTTGTGCCGCTGCAGCCAGTGTTCTTGTCTTGTAAATCGCTAAGAAGTAGCGAACATTATTCCAGTCCATTTGCCGCCATATTAAGGATCACGCCTTTTGTTTACTTGTAAGTGACTGGTATGGGGTGTTTGATGTAAGGGGTAATTATGCCATTGTATTCGATAAAAATTTAATAAAATTCTTATTTTGCTATTTTATTGATATAAAAATGCAATGCGGCCATGCATATTTGTCTATTCCAAGCGCTTTTTCCTTCGTCCTATAATTCTCAGCGCATCGCATACCGTGATGTAAATGGCATGCTAAAGAGCAAATTATTATTATCGGGGAAAGATTTAAGTGATTGATTTTAAAAAAATACTGGCAGGTGCGTGGGTGCTTGAGTCCTATTTTAAGCGCGCAGATGACGGCAGCGTGGCATTTCCAATGGGGGAGCAGCCAAAGGGAATGATTATGTATACCCATGAGGGATATATGTCAGTACAAATCATGGCAAGTGAACGTGCATTCTTTGCTTCAGATAATTTGCATGAAAAGACAGCCGATGAGTTAAGCCAAGCGGCGGCAAGTTACTTTGCATATTCTGGCTTGTACGAGGTGGAAACAGAGCCCACAGACGATGGGCTGGAGGGGGCGTCCTTTAGTGGTTTGATTACTCATCATATGCAGAGCAGTCTCTTCCCTAATTGGGTGGGTTGCTCCCTTGCTCGGCTCCTCAAGCTACAGGGGGATAGGCTTGAATTAAGCACTTGCCAGTCTTCACCTTATCAAGGTAAATCGATGAGCACACACTTAGTTTGGCGTAAGCGCACTGCGATTAAGCAATCTGCTGAAGCGGTAAATAAACATTTTCGCTTGATTGCTGCATAAGGAGCACCCATGCAAAAGTACGCTCCAAATAATCCAAACCTTGTTATGTGGCTCATTATTTTGTTAGCGCCAATTGGGCAAATGGCAATTGATATTTATGTGACGGCCTTACCCACCATGCGGCATGATTTTGGGGTAAGCCAGCAGCAAATTCAATTTAGCGTCACCGCTTACTTGCTTAGCTTTGCTATTGGGCAGCTATTCTATGGCCCATTGGCGGATGCATGGGGAAGGCGGGCCTCATTATTATTAGGGCTGGGCATCTATTTATTGGGGAGCGTATTACTCCTTTTAACGCATAGCTTTCCCTTGTTTATTGCCGCAAGAATTGTGCAGGGATTAGGTATTGCTTGTGGCTCAGTGGTAATGAAAGCGCTTGCACCAGATCATTTTGCAGGTAAGCAGCTGGCTCATGTGATGACCTATATGGTGATTGGCTGGGGAATGGGGCCAATTGTTGCGCCAGTGATTGGTGCGCAGCTGCAAAGCTATTGGGGCTGGCAATCTTGTCTGTATTTCTTACTTGGCTATGGGGTGCTTTTAACTTTTATTGTTTTGTTTGGATTACGTGAGTCTTTGCAAAAACCAGTGCCCATGAAATTGAAATTGATTTATGCAAATTCACGCATGATTTACGCTAATCGTGAATTTCAGCTGTGCTTTCTGACGATGGGGCTTTGCTATGGTATTTTGCTGAGCTTTAATTTATGCGCTCCATTTATGGTTCAAGATGTTTTACATCGCTCACCGGTGTTCTTTGGGAATATCGCCTTGCTAATGGGGGCCGCATATTTTTCTGGGGTCTTTAGTAACCGGCTAATTGCGGGCCGTATTGCTGCGGCACGTTTATGCCGTACTGCGGTGGCGATTAATATTTGCACGGCGATTGTTATGACGCTGCTTGCATTTCAATTGGGCTTAAGTCTGCAGCTACTAATTGTTCCTACTTTGATTATTACTTTTTTTGCGGGGGTTATTTTTCCCAATATGATGGCACGCAGTGTGTCGATGTACCCTACACTTGCCGGTTTAGCCAGCTCTTTGCTTGGCTTTGCGCTGACGCTGTGTGCAGGAGCCGTGATGTATGTTTCCAGCTTATTGCCTGTTGATCGTTTATTACCTCTCTCCTTTTTGTATCTGCTGATTGCTGTTTTTTCTGGGGTGATGGTGTATCGCATTTATCCGGCAGAAACTAGGTTGATTGCAGATTTATGTTGATGTAGGGCGGGTGAAAAAGCCGCAGCGATTAACGCGCTTGCGGCTTTTTGGTGAATGACATCAGCATGGGGTGTTGAGTTTTTTACCTGACGATTTTCAATGGTGTGTCGCTTGTCATTCCATCGACTATTTTTTCTACCGATGCAGGTGCGCCGCCCCAGCAAAACTCTTTGGCCAGCTTGGCTTGGTAGCCATTACGTTTATCTTTAACGATGAGCTCCCACGGGCGGTTTAGATTCTGCCATTGATCACCGCTTAAATAGGCGTAGCTGCGATATTGATTGGTTTTGCAATCAATCCCTTCAAAGCTGACATTTCTTACCTTGCTGCCCTTGCTGGTCACGGCCGCTGCATAGCGAATGATGTCATCTGTACCAATCACAATCCCATCCAGTGCTACTTCAAATTTATTCATTCTGGAATCGTAATTGGCGATAAATTCGTGCCATTTCTCGAGCTTTTTTGGGTCTGGCTTGGTGAATTCTTTTTCGTCAGGTGCAGGTAGTGGTGTGTCTTTCAGTAGGCGAGAAAAAGTAGTTCCACCGGTATGTTCTATCCCTGGTGGGGTGCTATTGCTATATTCGGAGGCGTTGGCAAGGCAAGGCAAGGCAAGCAGGGCGGCAAAAAGAAAACGTTGCATATTAATCCTTAAACAAAGATGTACAGCAGGCCTGTCAGTGTGGAATGCGGCGGATAGGAATACTACGCGCGGGGCGAATACTAAACCATGTGGCTTGCAAGGTAATATGTTGGATGCCGTAGCGCTCGCCTAGCATATGGTTGATATGTTTAAGCTGCAAGGGCCACGTTTCTGGCTTCTCGATCACAATATGCGCGGAGAGCGCTACTTTGTCGCCAGATATATTCCAAACATGTAGATCATTCACCTGCACCACGCCTTTTTCTGTGGCGAGGGCGTTGCCGATTTCTTCTAGATTTAACTGCTGTGGCACGCCTTCCATTAAAACATGGGTGGTCTGGCGAAGTAGATTCCACGTTGAGCGTAAAATCAGCATCGACACAAAAACCGATAAAATTGGGTCAATGGCTTTCCAGCCGGTAAAGTAAATGACTGCACCAGCGCTAATGGCCGCAACAGATCCTAGTAAATCTCCCAACACATGGATCATCGCCGCACGGCTGTTTAGATTGTCGTGATCGTGCGATAGCTGCCAAGCAGACACAATATTCACCAGCAGGCCAATCACCGCAATGATCATCACTCCCATGCCGTTCACGGCTTGAGGATGGATTAAGCGGCTGACCGCTTCCACCACAATCCATACCACCAGTGCAATCATCACCAAGCTATTGATCAGCGCGCCGATGACTTCGGCCCGCGCATAGCCATAGGAATTTTCTGCATTGGCGGGGCGCTGTCCAATCAGATTGGCAATCAGCGCTAAAAGTAGCGCGGCGCTATCGGTAAACATATGACCGGCATCTGAAATCAGCGCCAGCGAGCCTGTCATCACCCCACCTACCAGCTCAACAACGCCAAAACCACCGGTAATAATCAACGCCAGCAACAGCCTTTTTTGCGAGCTAGGCTTGCCATGATTATGGTGGTGATGGGCATGATCAAAGGCGTGATCGTGGTGCTCGTTATGCCCACCTGGCTGATCGTGCGGGTGCGGGTGTTGATGCGGCATCTTACTTTTCCTGACTTATAGTGATTTGAAAGCCATTTTCGCTACTCATGATGACGCTAGCTTGATGTAGCTCGGCAATTCTATGCACAATCGATAAACCCAGCCCGGCCCCCGTTTGACTTTGGCCTACGGGTCTGAAAAAACGCTCGCCAAGCCGGGCGATGACATCGGGGGACACGCCAGGGCCATTGTCGCTAATGCAGATGGAGTTTTGCTTGATGCTGATCGTTATTTCAGCGTTTTCTCCCGCATAACGCTTTGCGTTATCGAGTACATTGCGCAGCAATAAAGCCAGCAACCCTGCGTGCCCATGCCAAGTTGAAGCGTTTTCTGCTTGCAGGCAGGTTTGTGCCAATCCTGCGTCTAGCAGTGCTTGTTTGGCCAACTGCACCATATCAATGCTTAGCTCGGTTTTAATGCTGGCATAGTCTAGGCGGGCCAGCTCCAATAGTTGCGCCACCAAATGGGTGCCACGGTCTACACCAAGCAGGGCTTGTTTGAGTGCTTTTTTGCGGGTTTCTGGCCTTGGGCTGCCTTGGGCCAGCTCGATTTGCACGCGTAAACCAGCCAGTGGCGTGCGCAGCTCGTGCGCGGCATCGGCAGTAAACCGCCGCTCTTTGTCTAGGGTGCTGCTCACTTGGGCAAACAGCGTGTTGAGCCGATCGCGCAGCGGGGCGATTTCTGCAGGAACGGGTAAATCGAGCGGCTGCAGATTATCTGGTGCACGGCGGGCTAGCTCAGCGTCCACCACCTTGAGTGGCATTAAGCCATGGCGAATAGCAAAAAATAGCAGAGGTAAGAGCACCGCCAACGCAAATAGGGCCGTCATACCGGTATAGCTGACGATTTCATCGATTAATTTATCGCGTTTTTCATGTGGCTCACCCACGACCAACTGCCGGTCTTGGCTCTGGCGTATCGCAATTTCCCAGTGCTTATCATCCAGTATAATGGTGCGAGTTTTGCGTTTGGGCGTGTTCTGGAAAGGCAGCACATATTCGCTACTGGAAACCAGCAGCTTGCCTTGACGGTTATAAAGACTGAAGGCAACGCGTGGCAGGTGGTCGGGCTTGTCGTGGCTGACAAAGTGGATATCGTCGTCATCCCCCAAGCTTTGCCAGAGTAGATCGGTATAAACGTAGAGCTGTTTATCGAGTAGCTCGCTGACTTCATCATGGGTTTCATAGAGCAAAACGGCGCTAAATACGGCCCAAGTTAGCGAAGTAAGTAGCAGCACCAGCAGAGTAAGTCTTGTGGCGAGCGAGGCGCTTTGCAGCCAGCTCTTCATGCTTCCAGCCGCCAGCCAAGATTACGCGCATTGCGTATCACCACATTGAGTAGTTTTTTGCGTAAGTGCGAAAGATGAACATCCAGCGTATTGCTTTCAATATCCTGCTGCCATCCATAGAGTTTTTCTTCAAGTTGAGGGCGGGATAAATAATGCGGATGGTTAGCCATCAGTAAATGCAACAGGCGGTATTCCATCGCGGTGAGATTCAGTGTTTGCCCCGCTTGCTGCACCGATTGGTGCACGGGGTCGAGGATTAAATCCTGCCAGCACAGCTCGCCATCGTGCCGGCCCTTGCCTCGGCGCACCAAGGCACGCACCCGTGCGCATAGCTCGCCCAGTGCAAAAGGCTTGATGAGATAATCATCGGCCCCAGCATCCAGCCCTTTGATTCGGTCTTCAATGCTGTCTCTGGCGGTGAGTAGCAGCACCGGCAAATGGCTGCGCTCACGGCGTATCCACGCTAATAGCTGTAAGCCATCTAGGCGGGGCAGGCCAATATCGAGCACCACGCCATCAAAGCTGGTTTCTGTCATCAGCGCCAGCCTTGCCGATTCGCCATCTTGTAGCCAGTCGGTAACAAAGCCCGCGTCAGTGAGGCCTTCCTGAATCCCATCCCCTAGCAGAGCATCGTCTTCAACCAGTAGTAAGCGCATATTTATCCTTGATGGCCTTCTACTGGCTTTAGCAGATGAGGGCGATTAATTGTCTAATTTGGATTTAACTAAGTCTAAGGTTTTGGGATCGAAATAAACGTCTACTTTTTGGCCTTCCTTATTCCAACCTTCAATTTTGTAACAATTGCCCGATTCTTTAAATTCTTTCACCTTGTAACCCATCTCTACAATCTTGGTATGGGCTACGCTGCCAGCCAGCCATTCGGCTTTGGGGTGGGTGGTGCAGTAGTAGTTGTCGGCCATACTAAAAGAAGAGGCAGCAAGTGTAACGATGGCAAGTAGCATGGTGATTTTCATGGTGTTTCCCTTGTGAAAGATGAATGAGTGATGTCATTTCACCATGCCATCATTAAGCGAAACTTAAGCTTGCATAAATCTGTGCATCTTTTTACTTTTATCTATCGCGTTAGATTTTATGGGGCCTTAAGCACCGGCTGATGATCAAGATCGGGTCGTTTAGATGGATCAATATGCGTCATTAGGTTTAATACCCTGTGCCGCTGTAACACGCGCTTTCTGGCCTCTACGGCGATATCATGCCCCGCCTCTACGGTGATTTGCGCGGCAACTTCGATATGCGCATCCACCATAATCATGTCGCCCATTTTGCGTGTGCGTAAATCATGCACCCCCAGCACGCCTGGCGTTTCTATCAGTGTTTGGGTGATGGCGGCCACTTCGTCATTGTCGGCGGCCCTATCCATTAAATCGTGCAGGGCATCCCAGCTAAAGCTCCAGCCCATTTTGCTAATCATAAAGCCCACAATTAAGGCCGCAATCGGGTCCAGAATTGGGTAGCCCATGAGATTACCAATAATGCCTAAGCCCACCACCAAAGACGATGCAGCATCCGAGCGGGCATGCCAAGCATTGGCCACCAACATGCTGGACTTCACTCGCTTGGCGACGCTTAACATGTATCTAAATAGTAACTCTTTAGTCATCAAGGCCGTGCCCGCTACCCACAGGGCAATGGCGTGGACTTGTGGGATGGTTTCAGGGGCTTCCAGTTTGCGAAACGCCGCCCACAGCATACCAATGCCAACGGCCAGTAAAATCACGCCGATAATGAAAGAGGCGGCGGTTTCAAAGCGCTGATGCCCGTAGGGGTGATCTTCATCGGCATCTTTTTGGCTGTGATGGCTGGCAAAAAGCACCACAGCATCGGCCACTAGATCAGATAGCGAGTGAATCCCATCGGCAATCAGGGCTTGCGAGCGGGCAAACAGGCCTATCGTAATTTGCGCACTGGCCAAAATGATATTTACCACCACACTCACCCAAGTGCTGCGGGATGCGGCAGCACTGGCGCTTTGGGGGTTTTCATTCAGCTCGCTAATACTCATTTTTGTGTCCTTTGATCAAGCGGCAGTAAAACGCTGCCTAAATGTGGCGCGCGTATTGCAGCATATAATTATTAAGCAAAACTTAAGCTATCTTTAAATTTGCAAAAGTATTTGTCAGCTCTGCCTGAGTATAATTAGGTGGTGCTTGTCAGGCTTTGTGCTTACTCACAAGAGTACGGCAGGGCTTGACAGGCTTGTTACAATGGATCTTTTTGCTCGGGAATCGCCATGAACAGCCGCCCAGAACATCAGCAAGCTGCCGATTTAAGTGGGCTCAATTGCCCGCTGCCTATCTTGCGGACTAAAAAAGCCCTTGCCACGATGCAAAGTGGTGAAGTGCTGCATGTGATTTGCACCGATCCAGCCACGCCGGTAGATTTCACGGCCTTTTGCCGCCAAACGGGTCATGAGTTGATCGAAACTTGGCCGCAAGACGATAAATTTCTTTTTCTGATTCGCAAACGCTGAGACGCCCATAATGAGCAAAACGATTACGATTATTAGACCAGATGACTGGCATCTTCATTTACGTGATGGCGATTTAATGGCCGCGGTATTGCCACACACGGCAACAGAATTTGCCCGTGCGATTGTGATGCCTAATCTAAAACCACCGGTTGCAACGGTAGACGCGGCATTTGCATATCGTCAGCGGATTCTGGAAGCCCTGCCTGCGGGAGTGCTGTTTGACCCGATGATGGTGCTGTACTTGACTGACCATCTCACCGCCGATGAAGTGGTTAAAGCTAAAAAAAGCGGCTTTGTTAAAGCAGTGAAGCTTTATCCGGCAGGAGCCACCACGAATTCAGACTCTGGAGTCACTAGCTTTGATAAGGTGATGCCAGCCTTAGAGAAAATGTCTGAGCTGGGTTTACCGTTTTTACTACACGGCGAAGTGACTGATCCGCAGGTGGATGTGTTTGATCGCGAAGCAGCATTTATTGATAGCGTACTAATGGTGCTGCAGCAGCGTCTGCCTAAATTAAAAATTGTGTTCGAACATATCACCACCAAGCAGGCGGCTGAATATGTCTTAAAAGCTGGGCCAAATATCGCAGCTACGGTAACACCACAGCATTTATTGATGAATCGTAATGCTTTATTTACTGGCGGAATTCGTCCGCATCATTACTGCCTGCCGGTACTGAAGCGTGAAGAGCATCGCCGCGCGCTGCTGGCGGCAGTCACATCGGGTAGCAAAAAATTCTTCCTTGGTACCGATAGCGCACCGCACGCTAAGCATACTAAAGAAGCGGCTTGTGGTTGCGCGGGGATTTACTCTGCCCATGCTGCGCTGGCTTTATACGCCGAGGCATTTGAATCGGTAGGGGCGTTAGATTTGCTAGAAGGTTTTGCCTCTAAAAATGGCCCTGCTTTTTATGGTTTGCCAGAAAACACTGATACGGTGACGCTGCTTAAAGAAAGCTGGACCGTGCCTGCCAGCTATCCATTTGGCGAGCACAATGTGGTGCCTTTACGTGCAGGGGAAGAAATCCATTGGAAGCTAGTTTGAATCAGCCATTGAAAACAAGCCTAACTCATCGTGGCATCAGTAAATTAAGCTGGTGGTTGTTTGGCGCGGCGATGATTGCAGCCGCGTGGTGGGGGCAGCCGCTGGTCGATTCAGTGCATTTTGAAAATCATTTTTTTGGCGTGTTTTGGTATTCCATGATCGCGCTAGGGCTGATTTTCTGGAGCCTGCCTAGCGAGCAATTTACCGATGGCAAGCTGCTGGAGCGTCGCACCATGTTGCTAGGCATGCTGCCGCTTTGGCGCAAGAGTGAGCCAGTCAGTAGCTTTGAGCGGGTAGAGCTAACACAGGAACCCAATATTTTTGGTAAGGATAGCGTTTGGTTAAGCTTGATTACGGTGGAGGATGGGGAGACGAAGCGTCGCTTTGTGTTCGCGTATTTTCCTGCGAGCCAACGTGGAATCGCCAAAGCACAGCAAATGGCGGGTGATTTATCACAAATAAGCGGATTGCCATTTGCACAAGCGGCCTCAGAGGTGTGATAATCCGCCGCTGCGGAGCAGGCTAGACAGTCGCTGCCATACTTTTAGGGTATGGGGGAGGAAAGTCCGGGCTCCATAGGGCAGGATGCCGGTTAACGACCGGGCGTTGCAAGGCGACGGAAAGTGCAACAGAGAGCTGAACCGCCAATGGCCCAAGTTGAAAGCCTTTATTGATACAAGGCTGGATTGGGATCAGGTAAGGGTGAAAAGGTGTTCCCGTCAGGGATGCAGGCCGCAAGGTTTGTCGGTAAGAGCGCACCGCGGACGTGGTAACACGGACGGCAGGGTAAACCCCATCCGGAGCAAGACCAAGCAGTAGACGTTGAGGTGGCCCGCCGAGTCTACGGGTAGGTTGCACGAGCCCAGTAGCAATGCTGGGCCTAGAGGAATGACTGTCACCTTGGGGTAACTCAAGGCTACAAAACCCGGCTTATCGGCCGGCTCCGCAACCTAAAAAAGTAAAAAAGCCGATCTATCATCTAGATCGGCTTTTTTGCGTTTGAATTATTTACTTAAGATCAGGTTCAAATTTATTTCCCGTTTTCGAAACGTCGTCATTACCGCATGCCTTTGGCGGGAATCTAGCGGTGTTACTGGATCACCGATTAAAACATTCGAGGATGACGATTTTGCGTTTACGGACTACCTTTTACTGAGTAAAAAACGCGGCAAAGCGCTTATTGATTTCCTCTGGAGAAACATCTTCAATATGTGTGGCAAGGCTCCAGATATGGCCAAATGGGTCTTTTAGTGTGCCAATTCTATCGCCATAAAACTGATCGCTCACGGCTCGTAGCTCAACCGCACCGCGGTTGAGTGCATGATCAAAAGCAGCATCGACATTTTCTACGTATAGCATGATGCTAACTGGTGAATTACCCAAAGCGGCAGGGCTTACATAACCCATGTCTGGATGCTCGTCGGCCAGCATAATGGATGAATCACCGATTTTAACTTCGGCGTGAGCGATTTTGCCGCTAGGGTCGGCTAAGCGCATGACTTCCGTGGCATTAAAGGCGCTTTTATAAAACTCAATTGCGCTAGCCGCATCGTTGACTATCAAGTAAGGCGTTGCGGTATGGTATCCATGAGGTATGGCATTCATTGCTGCATCCTTGTTCAAATTAGCCCAACATAGCGCGCTTGGGATTAAGTCGCGCTTTAATGGCCCGCTTAAGCAGGCTGATCTTCACCGCCAATAAAGCGGTAAACCACGGCGCCTAAAATGGCACCAATAATTGGCGCAAGCCAGAATAACCAAAGCTGGCTAGTGGCAAAGTTACCTGCAAATAGCGCTACTGCGGTACTACGAGCAGGATTTACCGATGTGTTGGTCACGGGAATACTGATCAAATGGATCAGCGTGAGGCCCAGACCAATGGCAATCGGTGCAAAGCCCTGTGGAGCGCGTTTATCTGTAGCACCCAAGATGATGATCAGAAACATCATAGTCATTACAACTTCAGTAATCAATGCCGCACTCATGGAAAACTTACCAGGTGAGTAATCACCGTAGCCATTTGAAGCAAAGCCACCTAGAGTCGTGAAATCTGCCTTACCGGTCACAATAAAATACAGCACGGTTGCGGCAACAATTCCGCCTAAAACTTGGGCAACGATATAAGGGATAAGTTGGTTGGCTGGGAAGCGCTTGGCAGCCCATAAACCAATCGAAACAGCAGGGTTTAGATGGCAGCCAGAAATATGGCCTATCGCGTAGGCCATGGTTAGAACGGTAAGACCAAAAGCTAAGGAAACACCTACAAAGCCAATTCCAAGGCTGGGGAAGGCTGCTGCTAATACAGCACTGCCGCAACCACCAAGTACTAACCAAAATGTGCCAATGAACTCTGCTGCATATTTATTCATTATTATATTTCCTTTCGATAAACTTTCAGGTCTAAAAGTGGCGAATGGTACAGGCTGCGATATAGCTTGGTATAGTGTGTAAGGTCACTTTGGGAGGTTGGTGTCTAGGTGGTCAATCGCTTTGCTCATAGCGAGGCTATTTTTATACGCTTACTTGGCAATGGGCCGGATTAATCAATGAATTTAAAACATGATCTTGCCATTGCCCTGCAATTTTTAAGTAAGAGCGTGCGTAGCCTTCTTTTTCAAAACCCAAGCGCAGTAATAGCTGAGCGCTACGCAGGTTACTCGGGATATGGTTGGCCATAATGCGGTGTAAATCCCGAGTGCTAAATAGATGCTCGATGGCGGTGCTGAGTGCTTCAAACATCAGCCCTTTGCCTTCAGCGCTGGCCGCGAGTGAGTAGCCCAGATGGCAGGCCATAAAAGGGCCTTGCACAATATTACTGAAGCTACATTGCCCTAACATTTCACCGCTGCTTTTATCTAATAAGGCCCAGTGAATTGCTGAGCCTTGCTGATATTGCAGCCGCGCATTTTCTAATCTGAGCTGCCAAGCGAATGCCGTAAAAAACTCCTCATCACGCAGCGGATCCCATGGGGCCAAGTGGGTGCGGTTTTGCTGCTGAAACCCCGCCCATAACTTGGCTTGCTTAGGGTCTGCTTGAACCAAGCTTAAACGCTCGGTTTGCAATGATTCGGGGGCTTTACGGCTAAAAATCATAGTGCGTCTTGTGGATTATTGGCGTGTAGTTTGGTTTCTAGCTCATTAATTCTGGCTTCTAACTCGTGCAATTTCTCACGGGTGCGTAGTAGTACTTCTTGTTGAATTTCGAACTCTTCACGTGTTACCAAATCCATTTTAGTAAAGGCCGATGCCATCATGGCGCGGGCGTTTTTTTCCATGTCTTTAGCGGGGCTGGAGGCAATCGCTTCAGAGATTTTGCTGGCGATTTCGTCAAAAAATTTGTCTTTTAACATGGTGTGGTGCTCCTTGTTTGATTGGGTTTTAGTTTAGCAGAAGCGGCTGTAATTAGGCTGGGTTGAGGTTTGTTTTACGTTTGCACAGCGTTGGGTGGTGCGCACTACTCTGGTGCAAAATTTAGTTGCAGTGCACCATAGAACGTCTATTGTTGGTGCATGGTTTTGCTAAGCCTCTGAAGTTTGGTTGATTTATTGCTTGGCATGCTTTGTGCTGATATGTGAGTACACCACCCTTTTAAAAGGAGCACCCCATGAAATTCGTGTCTGCGATTATTAAGCCGTTCAAGCTCGATGAAGTTCGCGAAGCCTTGTCTGAAATTGGCGTACAGGGTTTAACCGTTACCGAGGTGAAAGGTTTTGGCCGCCAAAAAGGGCATACCGAGTTGTATCGTGGCGCTGAATACGTGGTGGATTTTCTGCCTAAGGTGAAAGTAGAAGTGGCGATTGGTGATGATCAGCTAGAGCAAACGCTAGAAGTCATCGAAAAAGCCGCTAACACCGGCAAAATTGGCGATGGCAAAATTTTTGTATTTGATCTGCAGCACGTGGTGCGGATTAGAACGGGTGAAATTGGCGAAGCAGCCATCTAATAAAAACCGCAGGAGAGAGACGATGAAAAAAATATTTGCGGCACTCGCCCTCAGTGCGACAGCAGCTCAAGGCTTTGCTGCTGAAGTGGCGGCTTCTGTCCCCGTTGCTATCGTAGATACCATTAATAAAGGCGATAACGCGTGGATGTTTATCTCCACAGCGTTGGTTATTTTGATGTCTATACCTGGCCTTGCCCTATTTTATGGTGGCTTGGTTCGCTCTAAAAATATGTTATCGGTGCTGATGCAGGTGTTTTCTGTGTTTGCAATGATCTCCGTGCTGTGGGTGGTGTATGGCTACTCACTGGCGTTTACCGAGGGCAATGCTTTCTTTGGCTCCTTTAGCAAAGTCATGCTCAAAGGCGTGACTCCTGATTCGATTGCGGCCACCTTTAGCAAGGGCGTGGGGATTTCTGAGCTGATTTACATCGTGTTTCAAGGCGCATTTGCGGCGATTACCTGCTGCCTGATTGTGGGCGCGTTTGCTGAACGGGTGAAATTTGCGGCGGTGATGGCATTTTGCGCGATCTGGTTTACCTTCTCCTATCTGCCAATGGCCCATATGGTTTGGTATTGGACAGGGCCTGATGCTTATCTAACCCAAGCCGCTGCCGACACGGCCACGGCCACAGCGGGTTTTCTTTTTCAAAAAGGTGCACTTGATTTTGCTGGCGGCACGGTGGTGCATATCAATGCCGCCGTTGCAGGTTTGATTGGTGCAATTATGGTTGGTAAACGGATTGGTTTTGGCCGTGAAGCCATGACGCCACACAGCTTAACCATGACCATGATTGGTGCTTCATTGCTGTGGTTTGGTTGGTTTGGCTTTAATGCGGGCTCTGCTTTAGAAGCCAATGGCGTGGCGGCGCTGGCCTTTATTAATACTTGGTTGGCCACTGCTGCGGCGACGATGTCTTGGTTATTGGCCGAATGGATGCTCAAAGGCAAGCCTTCGCTGCTAGGCGCGGCATCAGGAGCGGTTGCTGGTTTGGTAGCCATTACACCTGCTTGCGGCTTTGTGGGTGTAGGCGGTGCTTTGGTGATCGGCTTGCTGGCTGGTGTGGTTTGCCTGTGGGGTGTGCATGGTTTGAAACGCATGATGGGTGCGGATGATGCCTTGGATGTGTTTGGTGTGCATGGCGTAGGTGGAATCTTGGGTGCCTTGCTCACTGCGGTGTTTGCATCGCCAGCGTTGGGTGGGGTGGGTATTTGGGATTATGTAGCGAATAAAATTGCTGCTGATTATTCTATTTTGGCCCAGCTTAAAATTCAGGCGATTGGTGTGGGTACAACGCTGATTTGGTCTGCAGTGGTGTCTATTATTGCTTTTAAACTGGTTGATTTGTTAATTGGCCTGCGCGTTCCAGAAGAAGAAGAGCGCGAAGGTTTAGATTTAACTAGCCATGGTGAAAAAGCATACAACTTTTAACAATAATTAAAACTATTCCGGGGAATTAATATCGTGTTATTCTCCGGATTGTAGTGCCAGTATGCTTATTTGTATTAAGGGTTTTATCAAACTACTAATTATCTCTCCTAAGGGTGATTCTGTTTGTTTAATACAAAGCATTCTGTGAAAAGCCCGCCGAGTAATTGGCGGGCTTTTCTACGTGCATTCATTATTGATACTAAGGTGTTTTGCTTAAGGGTAATGACTAGGGTGATTTAATTATTGGTGGGCTAAATAAAAATTTAGTGCTGCGTATAAAATTGTTTAATATCAGTTACTTATATTTATTGTATTGTTTTTTGCTCTGTGGCCATTTGTTTTTGGTATTTATACATTGCTTATTTTTTGTGGGTGAAAATTGCACCTATTTGATGCGCGCCTCTCAGTGTTGTTTTAGCCATAAGCGTATTCTTGCTATCGCCTAAATGGTGGCGTGTACAATTTGTTTTTTATGCAAAATATTGATTGCTCTGTTGATATGCATATTTGGTTTTATATTTGACTGAGCCATCATTAATCCAATGCCGTTCAGGCTGTTTTCCTTACAAAAATGCTGCTGATTATGTCTATTGCTCTAATAAACTAGTTAAATCATTTTTTAGAACCATACAACGTGCAGAATGGCTGAAACCCAATACTATTAACTTAAGCAATATGCCATTCGTAGGGCGGGTGCAAGCCCATATGCGCTAACTAAATTACATAGAGCCTGAACTGAGCATGAAATGGTGCTAAACCTTGAACCACAGAGGAAAAGCAGAGCACAGAGGACACAGAGAAAAGCACAAAACAGGGCTTTATTTTCTCTGTGAAACGCTGTGGGTCTCTGTGTTCTCTGTGGTTTAAGATTTAACCAGCTGATTCATATCATTATTTTTTTGCTTAGCGCACATGGGGTTGCACTCGCCTTACGATATTGATAATGAGTTTAAGTAAGAAACGGGGTATTTAATGCTCTGCTATTTTTCTTTTAATTGCCGCAACTCTGGCTTGTTTGATTTTTTCAGGAATCTGAGCTTTATCAGTACAGCTGAGGGCAATTTCACCGCTGTTTACCGTGTTGGCTGCAGCCAGTAGCTTGAGTAAGTGATCAGCCTGTGGGTAGTCGCAGTTTTCAAAACGGGTACGCCCACGTGCATCGGCAAGGCAGGCATTAAGCATCTCTTTAAAGCGCTCTGGCTTTCTGAAGGCATCGCAGCGCTGAAATACTTCTAGCACCGTAGCAGGGCGCAGCTGCAATGCTGTGTGGACATGAGTGTGCTCACGGCAAACTATTCTCGCTAAATCTCGGCAATCGCTGGTTACGCGTAGTCTTTCGCATAGGGCTTCAACCAGTGCCACACCGCGTGCTTCGTGGCCGATATGCCTTGGCAAAATATCGGCTGGCGTAATCGCCTTACCCAAATCATGGCAAAGTGCGGCAAAGCGAGTGGTGAGCGGCCAGTTTTGTGCGGCGGTGTAATCCAGCACCATCATGACATGCACGCCAGTATCTACTTCAGGATGATAGTCGGCACGCTGCGGCACGCCCCAGAGTGCATCGATTTCTGGTGCAATACGTGCCAGTGCACCGCAGCGGCGCAGCATTGCAAACATCTTAGATGGCGTGTTTTCCATCAGCCCTTTGGCAAATTCCTGCCAAACTCTTTCTGCTACCAGATGATCTACTTCGCCACTGGCTACCATGCCTTGCATCAAGATGAGCGTTTCTGGCGCCACATCAAAGCCAAAACGTGCAGCAAAACGGGCGAGGCGCAAAATACGTACTGGGTCTTCACTAAAGGCGGGGGAGACGTGGCGTAATAGTTTAGCTTTAAGATCAGCTTGGCCGTTGAAGGGATCGGTGAGCAGGCCGTGTTCATCCTCGGCCATTGCATTGATGGTGAGGTCGCGCCGCAGCAAGTCTTCTTCTAAAGTAACATCTTCGCTTGCAAATACGGTAAAGCCTTTGTAACCATGGCCTGATTTGCGCTCGGTACGGGCTAGGGCATATTCTTGATGAGTTTTGGGGTGTAAAAAGACAGGGAAGTCTTTACCAACGGGCGTGTAGCCTTGTGCTTGCATGGCTTCTGCTGTGCTGCCTACTACCACCCAGTCGATATCTTTAACGGCAAGCCCTAGCAATCTGTCCCTTACAGCACCGCCTACGCGATAAACCTTCATTGATCTTTCCTTAGAATTTTTAAGCATTTTAATTGCTAATGATCCAGCCGTTACAATCAATCATCAATCTGATTTCAAGGAGGCTTATGAAAATCGCCAATAGCATTACCGATCTGATCGGCAATACGCCCTTAGTGAAGTTAAACCGCATTGCTGCAGCAAGTGGGGCAACGATCGTCGCTAAGCTGGAGTTTTTTAACCCATCGCATTCAGTAAAAGACCGCATCGCTGTGGCTATGATTGATGCCGCAGAACAAGCAGGCCTGATCGGCCCAGATACGGTGATTGTGGAGCCAACTTCGGGCAATACGGGGATTGGTTTGGCCATGGTTTGCGCTGCGCGTGGCTATAAGCTGGTACTCACTATGCCAGAAAGTATGTCTAAAGAGCGCCGTGCATTATTACGCGGCTACGGCGCCACGCTGGTATTAACCCCTGCTGCAGAAGGCATGGGGGGCGCGATTGCTACGGCAAAGGCTTTAGCCATTGAGCACAGCAATTATTTTTTACCACAGCAGTTTGAAAACCCAGCCAATCCAGAAATTCACCGCCGTACCACAGCAGAAGAGCTGTGGAATGATACCGATGGGCAAATTGATATCTTGGTGGCAGGCGTGGGTACTGGGGGCACCATCACTGGCATTTCAGAAGTATTAAAAGCGCGTAAGCCCTCATTTAAAGCGGTAGCCGTTGAGCCTGATGCCAGCCCGGTGCTGAGTGGCGGCCTAAAAGGTCCTCATCCTATTCAGGGCATTGGTGCTGGGTTTATCCCTAGCGTGCTGAATACGGAAAGCTATGACGAAGTGATCCGCGTAACAAGTAGCGATGCCTTTGCTACTGCCAGAGCGCTGGCTACGCAAGAAGGGATTCTGGCAGGGATTTCGGCAGGCGCTGCAACTTGGGCGGCGATTGAATTGGGTAAGCGCCCAGAAAACGCAGGCAAGCTGATTGCCGTGATTATTCCTTCCTTTGGCGAGCGTTACTTATCCACGCCGCTATTTGAAGGCTTGCTGGATTAATGGTGGGATAGATTGGGTAGGGTGGGCACAAGACTGTGCCCACGCGGATATTCCCCTTCCCAAGTCGTGGGCAAAAAAACCTGCCCACCCTAAACAAAAAATAGACGACCGGTCTATTTTGTGCGAAACTGCACTCATGGCTAAGAAAAAACACGAAGATACACGCGAACATTTACTAGCAGTGGGGGAATCCGTACTGCGCGGCAAGGGCTTTACTGCGGTTGGTTTGGCAGAGATTCTGGCTACGGCAGAAGTACCTAAGGGTTCGTTCTATCATTATTTCCCTTCAAAAGAACACTTTGGCTGCGCGGTGTTAGAGCGTTATTTCTCGCTTTATCAGCTGCAGATGCAGGCTTTAGAAGCAGAGTACGATTGCGGTAGCGAGCGGCTGATGCATTACTGGCAGGGCTGGTTAATGAGCCAAGGTGCTTGCCATTCTGCTAATCAGTGTATGGTGGTTAAGCTCTCCGCCGAAGTGGCTGATTTATCTGAGCCAATGCGGGAAGTCTTTAAGCAGGGCACAAGCGATGTGATCGATCGGCTAGCAAGCTGGCTGGATGAGCCGCGCTGCGATGGTGCTTTGTCCCCTGATATGGATGCTCAATCTATTGCATTGATGCTTTACCAAATGTGGCTGGGTGCAAGCTTATTAACCAAGATTCGCCAGGATAGCAGTGCGCTAGATACAGCAATGCAGACGACTTGCCATCTATTAGGCGTGAAGTAAAAGGAAATCATATGTTTCTTGGTTGGATTGCTTTATTAATTTCTTTTATTTCGATATTTTTTTATTTTACGGGTATTGTTTTATCTGTTAATTCTAGTGTGGGGAATTCTGACAATAGTGAATTTTTAATATTCTCACTAATATTTTTTATTACTTCTATATGTGCTTTCTTTTCTGATTATGAGAAAAATAAAAAAATAAAAATGGAGCTAGCTATTTCTTTTGCAATTGAGCAAGGAAATGTTGTGCATTTATTAAGAGCGCTGGATACCTATAAGTCTTCAAGGTTTTTTGATAAAACCATGCTGATTAAGTTTCGTTTTCAGGCTGAGGAAGCGGGTCAGGAGCGGCAAGTGAAAATATTTAGTGAATTGATTCAAAGTATTGGTCTGTAATTTCTATGCGCTAATAAGTAGTCAGACTTGTGTTCTGTTTTTCTGGCGCTTCATTTCAAGGTAGCATGATGTGTTAACTAATAAATCGGCAGCAATGCCGTTTTTTTGAACTATCAACTAGACGACTGGTCTATTTCTAACGATTCAAAAAGGATACTCAATGTTGCAATTCGAATTCTATAACCCCGTTAAAATCGTTTTTGGCGAAGGCCAGATTGCTAAGCTGGCGATGCTGGTGCCTGCAAATGCCCGCGTGCTGGTGCTCTACGGCGGCGGCAGTATTAAAAACAACGGCACTTACACCGAAGTGATGGATGCTTTAAAAAACCACAGTGTTGCAGAGTTCTCTGGCATTGAAGCCAACCCAACTTATGAAACCATGATGAAGGCCGTCGCACAGATTAAGGCGGAGAAAATCGACTTTCTGCTGGCTGTTGGTGGTGGTTCGGTGATTGACGGCACTAAATTTGCCGCCGCCGCTGCGCTGTATGAAGGCGAGCCTTGGGATATCTTTAGTACGGGTGGCCAACATATTAAAGCGGCCCTGCCTTTGGGCGCGGTGCTGACTTTGCCAGCGACCGGCTCAGAAATGAATAACGGCTCGGTGATTACCCGTAGCGAAACCAAAACCAAGCTGCCGTTTATGAATGGCCATGTGTTCCCACAGTTTGCCGTACTTGATCCAACTAAAACCTACAGCCTACCAGCGCGCCAAATTGCCAATGGTGCAGTGGATGCCTTTGTGCACGTGGTTGAGCAATATCTAACTTATCCAGTTAACGCCCCTGTGCAGGATCGCTTTGCTGAAAGCCTATTGCAAACCTTGATCGAAACCGGCCCGCAAGCGCTGGCAACGCCGACAGATTATGCCGTGCGGGCTAATTTAATGTGGGCCGCTACCATGGCGCTTAATGGCCTGATCGGTGCAGGTGTGCCGCAAGACTGGGCCACTCATTTACTTGGCCATGAGCTGACGGCTCTTTACCACATCGACCATGCGCAAACGTTGGCAATTATTCTGCCATCTATGCTGAATGTGCGCCGTGCTGCGAAGCGTGAAAAATTGCTGCAATACGCTGAGCGTGTATGGGGCATTAAAGAAGGCTCAGAAGACGCACGTATCGATGCTGCCATTGCTAAAACCCGTGATTTCTTTGAAGCAATGGGCGTTAAAACGCGGATGCGTGATTACGGCTTAGACGTCAGCGCTATTCATACCGTGCTGGAGCAGCTAAAAGCGCACGGCATGGTGGCGCTGGGCGAGCGTGGCGATGTGGATTTAGCCACCAGCAAGCTGGTATTAGAAGGCAGCTACTAAGATGCCAGCTGCGCTGATTTTGCATCACTACCAAGCGTCGCCGTACTCAGAAAAAGTGCGCGCTTATTTGGGCTACAAGCAGCTGGCATGGCAATCCGTCTTGATGCCGCCCGTTTTGCCTAAGCCCGATTTAATGGCGCTGACCGGAGGCTACCGGCGCGCGCCGGTGCTGCAAATCGGCGCAGATATTTACTGCGATTCGGCCCTCATTATTACCGAGCTAGAGCAACGCTACCCAGAGCGAGCGCTTGCCAGCGGCCCATTGGCAGCACAAGCCGCATTGCTGGGAAGGCTATTTGATGTGGATGTGTTTTGGCGCGCTGCCCGTTATCTGATGGCAGGCCGCTTGGAGCATATTCCACAAGCCTTGCTGGATGATCGCATCGCCATGCATCCGCAGCTGCCTTTGCAAAAAGCGCAATTACTGGCCGATCAGCCGCAACTAGCCATTCAGCTCAGCGCGCTGATTCAAAGCATCGATCAGGCACTGGCAGGAGCGGATTACCTCGGTGGCAGCAGCCCATGTGCAGGTGATTTTGCCGTTTACCACACGCTGTGGTTTTTGCAGGGCGCGGGTGCCTTGGCGGTACTTGCTGCGGATTGCTCTGCATTAAGTGCGTGGATGGCTAGAGTAGCGGCGTTTACGACGGTGGAAAGCAGCAGCATCAATGCAGAAGCCGCCCATGCCCTTGCCAAAAACACTAAACCACAGGCGCTACCCACTATGCAGGATGGCTTATTTAAACGTGGCCAGCCTGTGATGGTGCAGCCGGAAGGCTATCCGCAGGAATCTGTGGCGGGTGAGCTTATGTATCTGGATCAAGAAAAAATAGTATTAGCTCGTCAAAGCGCTGCGTGTGGTGTGCTGCACGTGCATTTCCCGCGCATGGATTATGAAATTCGCGCAGTTTAATTTTTGGAGCATTCTTAATGTCATCAACAAAAAACCGCCGTATTGTTTTAGCTAGCCGCCCACATGGGGCACCGCTGCCTGTTGATTTTCGCTTGGAAGAACAAGCGATTCCTAGCTTTGCTAGTGGTGAAGTTCTACTACGCACGCTGTATTTGTCGCTTGATCCCTATATGCGTGGCCGTATGAGCGATGCGCCTTCTTATGCTGCGCCAGTTGAAATCAATGGCGTCATGGTCGGCGGCACGGTGAGCCAAGTGGCCGCCTCGCAGCACGCTGATTATGCCGTGGGTGATTTGGTAGTGAACTTTGGTGGCTGGCAGGATTACAGCGTGTCAGATGGCACGGGCCTGCAAAAGCTAGGCGCAATGGCCTCGCCTTCACATGCGCTGGGTGTATTGGGTATGCCAGGCTTTACTGCCTATATGGGCTTGCTGGAAATTGGCCAACCTAAGGCAGGCGAAACCGTGGTGGTGGCCGCTGCAACGGGGGCTGTTGGTGCAATTGTTGGGCAAATCGCCAAAATCAAAGGCTGCCGCGTGGTTGGTATTGCCGGTGGTGCTGAAAAATGTGCTTATGCCGTGCAAGAGCTGGGCTTTGACGCGTGTATCGATCACCGCGCCCTCGATCTTGCCGAGCAACTGGCAAAGGCCTGCCCAAAAGGCATTGATGTGTATTACGAAAATGTCGGCGGGGCGGTATTTGATGCCGTGTTGCCGCTATTAAACACCGCCGCCCGCGTACCGCTCTGTGGCCTGATCTCGCAATACAACGCCACCAGCCTGCCTGCTGGGCCAGATCGCTTATCTATGCTGATGGGCACGCTGCTGAAAAAACGTATTCGCATGCAGGGCTTTATTATCTGGGACGATTTTGGCCATCGCTACGGCGAGTTTTTTGCCGCCATGAGCCAGTGGATTACCGAGGGCAAAATAAAATACCGTGAAGACATCGTGCAAGGGCTAGAAAACGCCCCACAGGCTTTTATGGGTTTGCTAGAAGGCAAAAATGCCGGGAAGTTGGTGGTGAAGGTGGCTGAGTAAGGGGCTTTTTTAGAATATTTTCCCGTTTTTGAAACATCGTCATTCCCGCATGCCTTTGGTGGGAATCCAGCTACGCTACTGGATCCCCGACTACAACACTCGGGGATGACGGTTTTGCGTTGATAAATCATTTCGGGAAGTTGTTTCGAGCCTTATCCTGTGTTTGATTTTTATAGCTAATAACTAAGGAAACCTTATGTCTGCAGATAAACTATTTACCCCGATAACCATCGGCAAAACCACACTGGCTAACCGTATGGTGATGGCCCCGCTGACCCGCTCACGGGCTAGCCAGCCTGGCGATGTACCCACTGAAATGAACGCTATTTATTACGCTCAGCGCGCCAGCGCGGGGCTGATTATCTCCGAAGCAACCAATATCACTAATCAAGGCAAGGGCTATTCCTTAACGCCTGGTATCTATACCGATGCGCAAGAAGCGGGCTGGAAAAACGTTGTGGCTGCGGTGCACGCCAAGGGTGGAAAAATGGCATTGCAGCTCTGGCATGTGGGGCGGATTTCTAACCGCGCCTTACAAGAAAACGGCGTAGCGCCGGTGGCTCCTTCTGCCATTCAGGCCGTAAAGTCGACTAGCTTTGTGATTTTGCCAGATGGCACGCCAACCCGCGCGCCTTGCGATGCACCACGTGCGCTAGAAACCGCCGAGTTGCCAGGCATTGTGGCCGATTATGTGGCAGCGGCAGAGCGTGCGATGCGAGCAGGTTTTGACTTTGTTGAAATCCACGCTGCCAATGGCTATTTATTGCAGCAATTTATGGCGACGGGCAGCAATAAGCGCAGCGATCAGTACGGCGGCAATATGGAAAACCGTGCCCGCTTAGTGCTAGAAGTGGTAGAAGCCGTGGTGGCAAAAGTGGGCGCAGATAAAGTGGGTATCCGCCTCTCGCCGAACTTTGTAGCGCACGATATTATTGACGACGAGGCAGAGGCCATGGCGATGTATCTGGCGGCAGAATTTAGCCGCATCGGCGTAGCCTATCTGCATATTGCTGAGCCAGATTGGGCTGGTGGCCAGCCATTAAGCGATACTTTCCGTGCGGATTTGCGCCAGCAATTTAAAGGCGTTTTGATGACTTGCGGTGGCTATAACGCAGAAACCGCCGAAGCACGACTCGCCTCAGGCACCGTCGACGCCATTGCCTTTGGCCGCCCCTTTATTGCCAACGCAGATTTAGTCGCTCGTTATCAGCAGGGCGCAGCATTGAATACCCCAGATCAAGCCACATTCTATGGTGGGGCAGAGGCGGGTTACACCGATTACCCAACTTTGGTGGCGTAACGGATAGTAAGTAAGACAACAGCCAAGCACGAAGGCCCCTGACTGCAGATCGTCGGCGGCAGGCGGGCTTGGCTCTATCCTTGCTCCGGCATGCTTCAAGGGGCGCTTTAAGCCCTGTGCCATGAGTGGCGGAAAAAAACGGCTCAATTTAACGCCTGTTTTTCTCCGCGTTCTCTGTGGTTCAAAATTTGGGTTTTTTAGCGCCAAGCCCCCTTATTTCATCGCCAAAATACCTTGGCTGTGTTGCTGATTCAGGGCGTTGAGTTTGAGGGTTGGGTCACCGCTGGCTAGCATGCTTTCTGGCGCGCCTATCATATTGCCGTTGGCATCGAATAGCTTCATCAGGGCGGCCATATTGCTGGCGGTGATTTGGGCTGATGCGGCTAGTGGTGCATCGGATGGCAGTTGCAATTGCATTGGCTCTATCGTATTGAATACACCGCGTTTTTCCGCCTCGGTAAAGGCTGACATGGTTTGCACTAGGTTGACCACGCTGCTGCGTAAATCAGGCAGGGTCGCTAGTGGGGTAGATTTATCGGTAGCAAACCACACATCGGCTGCGGCGCGGCTTATGCCATCATTGGTTTCATAGCTGGATTTCAGGCCAATAAAGTTGCCGTTGTCTTTCTCTGCGCTTTGGCTGGCCCTAACGCCTATCTTGCTGATATCCAGCGAGATCAGTGTTTTAAGTTCTTCGGCTTGGCTAAAGCCATCGGCATTTTCATCAATCCATACTTTTAGTTCATGGAAATCTGCATCAAATTGATCCAGCTGGCCGTTGTGATCGCTATCTAGTTCGGCCAGTGCGGCATAGCCATCGGCGGCCTTGTTGCCATTAGCCATAAGGGTGGATGTGCCAAATAATTCTTTACCATCATTGATGATGCCATCGTGGTTTCTATCCAGCACTAGCAAGCCATCGCCTTGGCCTACCCAGCCGGTTTTAATCTTATTGCCATCGCCCAGCAAATCAAATTGTGTGCCGTTTTCTAGGCTAAGCGTGCGAACGCCATTGCCATCCAAATCAAGAATGATAGGGCTAGATGCGGCTAAGAATGGCGTTTGTGCGGTGGTAAAGGCCGCTTGTTGAGCGGCAGTGAGCGCCATCACTTGGGCGGAGCTGATTGCCTGTACTTGGCTGGTGGTGAGGCTTTGAATTTGCGTGGTGGTAAAGCTTGGAATCTGCGATGTGCTTAAGGCCGTAATGCCGCTGCTTCTTATGACGGCTAAATCGCTGGTTTCTATCGCCGCTAGATTAGCGCCGGATAGCGCTTGTAGCTGGCTATTGGTCAGCACTGCAGCTTGGGCGGTGGTGAAGGCGACGACTTGATCGGAGGATAAGGCGGCAATCGCACTGGTATTGATTGCGGCAAAATCGGTGGTTTCGAAGGCGGCGATTTGGCTGGTGGAGAGCGCGGCCATTTGGCTGGCGTTAATCACCGCAGCTTGAGCGGAAGTTAAGGCAAGGATTTGTGTGGTGGTAAAGCCCGTAGCTAGGCTGGCAGAGTTAAGCACTGCCACTTGATTGGTATTTAAGCTAGCCACTTGATTATTGCTTAGGGCATTGAGCTGGCTGCTAGAAAACACCGCCACCGCCGTGGTATTTAAGGCGGCAAGATCGCTGGTTTCAAAGGCGGCGACTTGCCTTGTTGAAAGCCCTGCCACTTGGTTGGCGCTGAGCGATCCGGCTTGGGCCGAGGTCAGCGCAATAATTTGCTCGGTAGTAAAGCCGGTTGCCATGCTGGCGGCGGTTAACGATGAAATCTGGCTGGTGCTAAGGCTCGCAATTTGGGCCGTGCCCATCGCGTTGATTTGGGCCGAGCTAAGCGCTGCAATGCCGCTGGTTTTTAGGACGGCAATATCTGCTACCACCATGCCCGCTAGGCTGCTGGGTAGCAGCGCGGCAATTTGGCTCGCGCTTAGGCTGGCGGCTTGGTTTTCGGTCAGTGCGGCAACTTGGGTAGAGTTGAGCAC
Source organism: Iodobacter sp. CM08 (assembly GCF_033446605.1). Lineage (NCBI taxonomy): Bacteria > Pseudomonadati > Pseudomonadota > Betaproteobacteria > Neisseriales > Chitinibacteraceae > Iodobacter > Iodobacter sp. CM08. The sequence goes on from NZ_JAWQUO010000001.1 coordinate 75,276, forward strand.
GGCTATGCCCGCTGTTTTGATGGCGGCTAAATCTGCGGTTTCTAGGGCGGCCATATTGCTAGCAGAAAGCACCGATAGCTGTGCGGTGGTGAGTGCTGCAGCTTGCTTGGTGGTGAGGGCGATGACTTGCTCGGCACTCAGGGCATTGGCAATGGCGGCGGTGCTGAGTGCGGCAATTTGGCTGCTGCTCATGCTGGCAATGTGTTCAGCCGTTAATACCGCGACTTGTGCAGTGTTGAGTGCGGCAATTGTGTTGGTCTTAAAGGCAAGTAAATCGCTGGTTTCAAGCACGGCGATATTATCAGCGCTTAGCCCGCTAATTTGGCTACTACTCAGGCTGGCGGCTTGTGCTGTGGTCATTGCAATGGTTTGGTCGGCAGTCAGTACATTAATTTGAGCGGTGGATAAGCCAGCAAGCGCGCTGGTTTTAATGGCTGCAAAATCAATCGCCTCTAACGCGGCAATGCTGCTGGTACTGAGCGCGGCAATTTGGCTACTGAGCAAGGCGGCGGCTTGTGCTGTGGTGAGGGCAATGATTTGATCGGCGCTTAAGTTTGCCACGCCGCTGGTATTGAGTGCGCTGATTTGCTTGCTGCTTAGGCTGGCAATCTGATCTGGGCTAAGGGCGGCAAGCTGCTCGGTGGATAAGATGGCAATTGCGTTGGTTTTGATCGCGGCTAAATCACTGGTTTCTAGGGCTGCCATATTGCTGGCGGATAGTACCGCAATTTGCGCGGTACTGAGCGCGGCGGTTTGGGTGGATGTTAGCGCAATCACTTGCTCTGCGCTCAGGGCATTGGCAATGGCCGAGGTGCTTAATGCGGCAATCTGATAGCTCGTCAGGCTGGCGATTTGCACCGCGTTGAGCGCAGCCACTTGGGCGGTATTGAGTGCCGCAATGGCGCTGCTGGTGATGGCGATTAAATCGGTGGTTTCTATAACCGCCATATTTGTAGCCGTTAGCGCGGCAAGTTGGCTGCTGCTTAAAGTAGCGGCTTGCTGTGTGGTGAGGGCAATGGTTTGCGCTGCCGTGAGTGCTTTTATCTGGCTGGTGGATAAAACAGTAATAGAGCTGGTACTCAGTGCTGAAAAATCGCTGGCTTCTAGCGCGGCAATGCTGCTGGTAGAAAACGCGCTTATTTGATCTGTGCTGAGTGCGGCGACTTGTAGTGACGTTAGCGCGATAATCTGGCTAGCACTGAGGCCGCTGGCAATCACCGTGGTGCTTAAGGCTACAATCTGATTGCTACTCAGGCTGGCTATTTGCGCCGCCGTTAAGGCCACACTTTGAGTGCTGCTTAATGCGGCAATGGCGCTGCTGCTCAGTGCGAGCAGATCGCTGGTTTCTAGCGCGGTGATATTGCTGGCGCTAAGCGCGGCCAGCTGGCTGCTGCTTAAAGCTGCTGCTTGCTGTGTGGTCAGGGCGCTGGTTTGCTCTGCCGTTAGGGCATTGATTTGACTGGTGGATAAAATGGCAATTGCGCTGGTTTTTAGCGCAGCAAAATCCACCGCTTCAATGGCGGCAATGCTGGTGGTGGAAAGCGCGGCAATTTGATTGGTGCTGAGCGCGGCAATTTGCTTGCTGGTGAGTGCCACGATTTGATCGGGCGTTAAACCGTTGGCGATGGCCGAGGTGCTCAGGGCAATAATCTGCTGGGTGCTCAGGCTGGCGATTTGCTCTGCACTGAGCGCTGCAACTTGTGCGGTGTTTAAGGCCGCAATCGCGCTGGTTTTAATCACAATCAGATCACTGGTTTCTAGCGCGGCGATATTACTGGCGCTCAGCGCGGCAAGCTGGCTACTGCTTAAGCTGGCCGCTTGCAGCGTGGTCAAGGCAATGGTTTGCTCAGCAGTGAGTGCACCAATCTGCACGCTACTTAGCGCGGCAATGGCATAGGTTTTAAGCGCGGCAAAGTCTTCTATTTCTAGTGCGGCAACTGCGCTACTGCTTAAGGCGGCAACTTGCGTGCTGCTTAGCGATGCCGCTTGCGTGGTGGTGAGTGCCACCACCTGATCGGCGCTTAAATGGGCGAAGCTATTGCTGCTTAAGGCCGATAGTTGTTTGGTGCTGAGGCTGGCAATTTGCTCCTGAGTGAGCGCTGCCACTTGATTGCTACTCAATACGGCCATCGCCGTGGTTTTAAGCGTGGCTAAATCAGCGGTTTCCATGGCGGCAATGCCGGTTGTTGATAATGCGGCAATCTGGCTGGTGGTGAGTGCTGAAGCTTGGTTGGTGCTCAGCGCAATCACTTGAGCCGCGCTTAAATTGGCAACTGCGCTGCTGTTTAATGCTGCAATTTGCATACTGCTTAGTTTGGATATTTGGTTTGCCGTGAGCGAGCCCACCTGCGTGCTTGATAAGGCGGCAATGGCGCTCGTGCTGATAAATGCAAGCGTACTGGTTTCTAGCCCGCCGATGGTGTTTTCAGAAAGGGCGGCAATTTGGGCAATAGAAAACGCAGCGACTTGGCTGGATGTTAGCGCCATCACTTGATTAATGGTTAAGCCATTGGCCAGCGCATCCGTTGTAAGCGCCGCAATCTGCTTGGTGCTGAGCGCCGTAATTTGGCTAGTGGACATCGCGGCAAGGGTGCTGGTGCTGAGCGCCGCCAAGTCTGTGGTTTCTAGCGCGGCAATCTGGCTGCTGCTGAGAGCCACAATCTGCACGCCGGTAAGCGCGGCTGCTTGGCTGGTGGTAAGGGCGATCACCTTATCACTACCCAAACTGGCAAGGGCTTGGGTGTTTAGATTAGCAATTTGGCTAGTGCCTAAGCTAGCAAATTGCTCTGTGCTTAATGCGCTGACTTGGCTGCTAGAAAGCACCGCAATGGCGCTACTGCTTATTGCCGCTAAATCACTGGTTTCTAGCGCGGCCATTTGCTGGGTATTTAAGGCCTGAGCTTGGCTGGCGGTAAGCGCCGCAGTTTGGGCAGCGCTTAATGCCACAATTTGGCTGCTGCTTAAGCTGTTTATTTGGCTACTGAGTAAGGCGCTGATTTGGGCCGTGCTGAGCGCCGCAATTTGATTGCTAGATAGCACAACCAAGGTAGCCGTGTTTAGCGCGGCGATATCACGGGTTTCTAGCGCGGCAATCAGGCTGGTGGAAAGCGCCGTGATTTGCGTGGTGCTTAACAGCGCGGCCTGAGCGGTAGTCAGTGCAGCAATCTGCGCACTGCTGAAGCTGGCCATTCCTGTGCTGCTTAAAACCACAGTCTGCTTCGTTGTTAGATTGTTGATTTGATCTGTGCTTAGGGCTTGCAGCTGATTGCTGCTTAGGGTAGCAATCACGCTGGTTTTAAGCTCGGCCAGATCGCTGGTTTCAAAAGCAGCAATTTGACTGGTGGATAGTACGGCAACTTGAGCCGTGCTTAATGCCGCGGCTTGGTTTGAAGTCAGTGCGGCAATTTGCGTAGTGCTTAGCCCTGCGGCTAGGGCGCTGGTATTGAGCGCCGCAATTTGCTTGCTCGTTAAATTAGCAATCTGATCGGTACTGAGCGCGCTCAGCTGGCTGCTAGATATTGCGGCGCTGGCAGTGACCGATAGCGCGGCTAAATCTGCGGTTTCCATAGCCTGCAATTGCGTGCTGGATAAGGCGCTTATTTGCGTGCTGCTTAGCACCGCCGCCTGTGCCGAGGTTAGCGCCAGCATTTGTGCCGTGCTGAGTACCGCGGCTTGGCTCGTTGATAAGCTGGCAATGGCGGCATTACTAAGCGCCGCAATATCGGTGGTTTCTATGGCGCTAATTTGCAAGGTGGATAGCGCTGCAATCTGTGCGGTATTCAGTGCGCTGGCTTGGGCGGAGCTTAAGGCGCTGATTTTATCGCTACTGAGGCTGGCGATGGCATTGGTATTGAGCGCGGCAATTTGGCTGCTGCTTAGGCTAACTTGCTGTGTGGTAGATAGCGCATTGAGCTGAGTGCTAGACAGCACGGCCATTCCCGCCGCTTGAATGGCCGCTAAATCCGTGGTTTCCATCGCGGCCAGTTGGGCACTAGAAAGCGCCGCTACTTGGCGAGTATTGAGCGCTGCCGCTTGTACGGAGGTCAGCGCAATGATTTGGTTGCTAGAAAGAGCGGCTATTTGATTGCTAGATAAGCTGGCAATGGCCGCCGCCGTAAGTACGGCTAAATCGCGCGTTTCCATTGCCGCAATATTGCTGCTTGAAATCACCGCCAGCTGGGCGGCGCTCAAGGCCGCTACTTGGCTAGTGCTCAGTGCCACAATTTGATCGCTGCTTAAACCCGTAGCAAGGGCCGCAGTATTTAAGGCCGCAATTTGGCTGCTGGCTAGATTGCTGATCTGATCGGTATTGAGTGCACTAAGCTGGCTGGCAGATAAGGCCGCAATGCTGGCGGCTTTAAGCGCTGCCAAATCGATGGTTTCCATTGCGGCTAAATTGCTGCTGGATAATGCCGCCACTTGGGCGCTGCTTAAAGCCGCAGCTTGGCTACTCGTAAGGGCTACAACTTGGCTGCTGCTCAATCCATTGGCGATATTTGCGGTGGTGATGGCTGCAATTTGGCTGCTGCTTAGATTGGCTATTTGATCGGTGCTAAGTGCGGCTACTTGCGCGGTATTTAAGGCGGCAATGGCACTGGTTTTAAGTACGGCTAAATCGCGGGTTTCCATTACGGCTAAATGAGCGGCGCTAAGAGCTGCGATTTGGGCGCTGCTTAAAGTGGCCGCTTGGCTAGTTGTTAATGCCACAACTTGGTTGCTGTTTAGGCCATTGGCGATATTGGCGGTGCTTAAGGCTGCAATCTGGTTGGTGCTTAGGTTAGCAATTTGATTACTGCTCAGGGCCGCCACTTGGGCGGAGCTTAGAGCAGCAATAGCGCTGGTTTTTAACACGGCTAAGTCTGATGTTTCTAAAGCCGCAATACTACTGCTCGTCAGGGCTGCCACTTGGGTGGAGCTGAGCGCTGCGGCTTGCAGAGTAGTCAGTGCCACGGCTTGATCTGAGCTCAGTGCCCCTATTTGCTTAGTCGATAATCCGGCAATCGCGCTGGTTTTAAGTGCGGCAAAATCAGCGGTTTCCATTGCTGCTAGATTGCTGGTGGATAGCGCTGCCACTTGCGCAGTAGAAAGCGTAGCCGCTTGGGCTGTTGTAAGCGCCACCACTTGGCTACTGTTCAGCCCATTGGCGATATTTGCCGTACTTAGGGCGGTAATTTGGTTGCTACTTAAATTGGCGATTTGATCGGTGGTCAGCGCCGCAAATTGGGCCGTATTTAAAGCGGCAATGGCACTGGTTTTAAGCGCCACTAAATCGCCGGTTTCCATGGCGGCTAAATTAGCGGCGGTGAGCGCAGCGATTTGGGCACTACTCAAAGTAGCCGCTTGGGCTGTTGTGAGCGCCACAACTTGGCTACTGTTCAGCCCATTAGCGATATTTGCCGTACTTAGGGCGGCAATTTGGTTGCTACTTAAATTGGCGATTTGATCGGTGGTTAGCGCCGCAAATTGGGCCGTATTAAAAGCGGCAATGGCACTGGTTTTAAGCGCCACAAGATCGCGGGTTTCTAGCGCAGCGATATTACTAGAGGATAGCGCTGCCACTTGGGCGGTAGAAAGCGTTGCCGCTTGGGCGCTTGTAAGCGCCACAACTTGGCTACTATTTAACCCATTAGCAATATTTGCCGTGCTTAGGGCGGCAATTTGGTTGCTACTTAAATTGGCGATTTGATCGGTGGTCAGCGCCGCAAATTGGGCCGTATTTAAAGCAGCAATAGCACTGGTTTTAAGCGCGATTAAATCACGGGTTTCCAGTGCCGCAATATTTGCTGTGGAAAGTGCCGCAACTTGTGCGCTGCTTAAAGTAGCCGCTTGGATGGTGGTAAGCGCCACAACTTGGCTACTGCTTAAGCCATTGGCGATGGCCGAGGTATTTAATGCGGCAATCTGTTGGCTGCTTAGATTGGCGATCTGATTACTGCCCAAGGCCGCGATTTGTGCGCTGTTTAACACCGCAATGGCGCTGGTTTTTAATACGCTTAAATCGCTGGTTTCTAAAGTGGCCATCTGGCTGGTGGAGAGCGCTGTCACTTGCGTGGAAGACAGTGCCGCTGCCTGAGCCGTTGTCAGTGCAATGATTTGTTCCGTGGTGAGCGCTTGCATTTGGCTAGTGGAGAGCGCAGCCAGTGCATTGCTATTTAATGCCGCAAAATCAGCGGTTTCTAGCGCGGCCAAATTGCTAGTGGATAATGCGGCGAGCTGGGCGCTGCTTAACACGGCCACTTGGGCAGAGGTCAGCGCAACAACCTGGCTACTGTTTAGGCCGTAGGCGATATCGTTAGTGCTTAATGATGCAATTTGGCTGGTCGTTAGGCTGGCAATTTGGGCGGTGGTCAGCGCGCCAATTTGGCTGCTGCTTAAAGCTGCAATCACGCTGGTTTTCAGCGCCACTAAATCACGGGTTTCCATGGCTGCCAAGTTAGCCGTGGATAAAGCCGCTAGCCAAGTGCTGCTGAGTGCCGCAGCTTGGCTCGTTGTGAGCGCCACAATCTGATTGCTGTTTAGGGCGCTGCTGATACTTGCGGTGCTTAAAGCCAGAATCTGGTTGCTTGTTAGGCTGCTGATTTGGCTACTGCTGATGGCGGCCACTTGGGCCGAGTTTAAAGCCGCAATGGCGCTGGTTTTAAGCACGACTAAATCACTGCTTTCTAACGCTGCAATACTGCTCGTTGATAATGCGGCTACTTGGCTTGAGCTGAGTGCTGCCGCCTGCTGGGTGGTGAGTGCCACAACTTGGCTGGTGTTTAAGCTGGCGATGTTTTCTGTACCAATGCTGCTGATTTGGCTACTTGTTAGCGCGGCAATTTGGCTGCTGCTGATGGCGCTAAGCTGCGCTGTGCTTAATGCTGCAATGGCGCTGGTTTTTAGAGCGATTAAATCGGCGGTTTCTAGCGCGGCAATATTACTAGTGGATAGCGCCGCCACTTGGCTGGATGTGAGTGCGCTGGCTTGGCTGGTACTTAAAGCAACGGTTTGGGCGCTACTTAATGCTTGAATCTGGCTGCTGCTTAATGCCGCAATGGCGCTGGTTTTTAGTGCTGCAAAATCGGTGGTTTCTAGTGCGGCAATATTGCTCGTTGATAATGCGGCTACTTGGGTAGAACTGAGTGCCGCGGCTTGCTGGCTGCTGAGGGCCACAACTTGATTACTATTTAGCCCGCTGGCCAGGCTGGTGGTGCTGAGCGCCGCAATTTGTAAGGTGCTTAGGCTGGCGATTTGCTGGGTGCTGAGCGTATTGATTTGATCGCTCGCTAAGGCGGCAATTACGCTGGTTTTGAGCACAACTAAATCATCGGTTTCTAATGCCTGTAATTGGCTGCTAGATAGTGCTGCAACTTGGGATGAGGTAAGCGCTGCGGCTTGGCTCGTGCTAAGTGCAATGATTTGGCTGCTGCTTAGTGCATTGATTTGCTGGCTAGATAAGGCGGCAATCGCGCTGGTTTTTAAGGCAGCAAAATCTGTGCTGCTGAATGCGGCAAGCTGTGCCGTTGTCATTGCCGCCAGTTGCAAGCTTGTAAGGGCTGCGGCTTGGCTGCTGCTTAAGGCGGCAATTTGGCTGCTGCTTAACGCATTAATTTGCGTACTGGATAATGCCGCAATAACGCTGGTTTTGAGTACGGCAAAGTCGGTGGTTTCTAGAGTGGCCAGTTGGCTGCTGGATAGAGATTGCAGTTGAGCAATACTCAGCGCCGCAGCTTGATAGGAGGTCAGCGCAATCAATTGGCTGCTGTTTAAAGCGCTAAATTGTTTGGTATTTAGGCTGCTGATCGCTGCGGTGCTAAGCGCAGCTAAATCGCTGCTTTCTAGTGCGGCGATTTGTAGTGTTGTTAGTGAAGCTAATTGCGCCGTGCTTAATGCTGCGGCTTGAGTGCTACTTAGCGCCGCGATTTGATCAGTAGTAAAGCCTTGGCTAATTTGTGTGCTGTTTAATGCGGCAATTTGCCGGGTGCTTAATTGAGCTAATTGGATAGTTGTAAGAGTAGCAATCGCAGCCGTATTCACACTGGCCATTTGGGCCGTGGTTAATTCTGCGATTTGGCGGGTGGTCATGCCAGTAAATACGCTCATCATGCGATCCAATTGCTGGTTATCAGAATGTGGCTGAAATGACCTTTCAAAAACATCAGATCTATCTCTCTATGATACAGAGGAATTTAATCTCTGCTTGAGGTACAAGATACGTGGTCACTATAGAAGCTTAAATATAAATTTTAGCCATTTATCGGCTTTAAATTAAATAACTTAAATTATTATTCTTACACAATAGAGTGCAGGTTTTTGTAAGAATAAAGGCTTTTTAATTGATGCCGCAGCTTGATGTGCAGATGAAATATTCTTTATATGGAGCTATTGATAAAAATTAAATTATTATTGCTATATGCTTGGCTGGTATTTTTTATGATTAATTTTTCCTGATTATTCCTTTTTCTTAATGGGCCGGTGTAGATAGATTTCTTGAGTGTTGGGCTTGATTTTTAAATTTGTGTGGCGAATCTCAATCCAAGCCTATCAACTTAAGATTTAACCAACATGTAGGGTGGGCAAGGCGGTTTATCTTGCCCACGCGGATACGCGGCGTGGGCAAAAAATGCACCCACTCTACAATTTTTTAAATGCTTGCAATAGTGCAATCCAAGTTGAAGCCTGTGTAACAATTAAAACATTCCCCTTAAGTTGATAGGATTGGGGTGAAGCCCGCGAGTAATGCTGAAAAACGCAGGTTTTCAGCCGCTATATGATATTTATCATGCGCTTGAAGAAATGCATAATCAGACCGATTTTTTTGCTTTTTTCCCATTTTTTAATTAAATTGATTAATAGGATTTTTTAATATATTTATATAAAATAAAAATTCGTATTTGATAAATAAAAAAATACCAATCCTTTGTGAATAGGGTATTTTTTGCCTTATGGTTTGATGGATAGCTTTAGTGCCACAAAGAATCACCACGCAGCAGCTCCAAGCAAAACAGGTATTAATCGCCTACCCAAAGGATATTTCCCAAGTTTATGATTCAACGTATATTTTTCATAAAACGACTGGAGTGGGCATGAGTAAAAAACTATTAGGCACAATTTTTGCGCTGTCTCTACCTATGGCAGCACAAGCGGGTGATTTAACGGCTCGCGTCGGTGATGGCTTTTTTGGCGCCTCATATGAAGGCAGCATTCTATTATTAACAACGAGTGCAGATTGGTTGAGTAACGATGGCAAGGGCAATATCGGTTCATTAGGTTTAGGCGTTCAAGCGCCGCTGGGTATCGCTAAATTTAAAGCGGGTGGTAAGTTGGTTTATATGAATTTAAAGCATCAAGACAACCATTACGCTGCCGCTTTAGGTGCTGGGGTTGATATCCCTGTTGGCGCATTTACCGTTTATGGCCAAGGCTATTTCGCGCCATCTGCATTATCGAGTGATGTGGACTATTACAAAGAAGCCCGTGCCGGTGTGCGTTGGGATATGACAAAAATGCTCGCCTTGGATGTGGGCTATCAATACGCTTATGTGAATGGAAAAGACCGCAATCCATCGGTGACCATGGCCAATGGCGTTTATGCAGGCGCGCAGTTTAGTTTTTAATGCGCGCCTTGTCTTATTTAGTAGATGGGTTTTTCGAGGCCCCTTTAATCCAACTCTATCAACTGAAGGACACTGCTGATCGTTAAACCCTTAGCGATCAACTTTGATCTCTCTATTGCAAGTATTGAAACACCGTAGGGCGGGTGAAACCCGCGTTTTTTAGCATCGCTCGCGGGTTTCACCCGCCCTACAAAAATATTTCGCTTAAGTTGATAGAATTGCCCTTTAATCAACCTCCCGAATCACCCTCATTTTTAAAGTCATCAGCCCCATCATCGCGGCCAGCAGCAGGCCAAATACGGGCAGCACCCATTCAATGCCGATATGCATAGAAAATAGCCCAGTCACTAGTGCATAAGACAACGGTGCCAGCCCCATAGATGCCATAGAGTTCAGGCTCATAATCCGTCCCAGTTTTTGCCGCTCGGTATAGTGCTGAATCAAGGACATCATCGGTATATTATTGGCCGCCACCCCAAGGCCGATGAGGACTTGCAGGGCGAGTGCTAGCGGCAGCCAATTGGCCAGCGCTAATGTAGCCAGCAGCAGCCCTTCAATGGCAATCACCACGGTAATCATCAGCAGGCGTTTTTTGCTCGGCGGGTAAAGCGTAAGCAGCAGGCCACCCAAAACCATGCCTGCGGCAAAAGCGCTTTGCATAAAGGACAGCGTGCTGGCATTGCCCTGCAGTAAGTCGGTGACAATAATTGGGATTCCTAGCCCCAGCGGCCCCATAAATAGCAGATTGGCTGCGGCATAAACCAGCATCAGTGCGCGTAATACCGGCGTTTGAATAGCGTATTGCACGCCTTCTTTTAGCTCGGCCAGCATATTAAAACGGGCTCGCCCTGCGAGTAGGGCCGGTTCGTGAATCATTGCTATGGCGATCAGGCCCAGTGCCAGCATGATGCCGGTGAGGGCAAACACCACTTCATAGCTAAATAAGGCCAGCATCGCACCGCCCAGCACGGGGCCAAACACGAGGCCAATCTGATTGGTGGTCAGCATAATGGAGTTAGCGCGGGTTAAATCGTTGTCGGCCACAATATTGGGCACGAGTGCATCGCGGGCGGGCCAGAAAAACGCATCCAGCGCGCCATAAATCAGGGCAAATACAATCATAATGCCCATGCTAATTTTGCCTGCCGCCAAGAGGGGGATCATGGCAAACAGCAGGAGTACCCGTAAGCCAACCGAGGCCAAGATAATATGGCTGCGTTTGATTCGGTCGGCCAATACGCCGCCTACCGCCATTAGCAAAATGCGCGGCACTGAGCCCGCTATCATGACCAGTCCCAACTGCTCTTTAGCGCCCAGCGTGTTAATCACTAGCCAAGTTTCTGCCAGCATAGCCACGGCCAGCGCAAAGTTGCTGACAATGCTGGCGAGCCAGAGTAAGAGGAAATTGCGATTAGACAATAGTGCCGGTGCTTGCTTCATAGATCTCAGAATCGGTATGTTAGAATTGGTATTCTGATATTAAGTGTTGGCAAGCTTGGGGCGGTATGCTCTGCTTGCGTATTTACAATGATTCTTACTTATTCACCATTCTAAGGAAACCACCATGGCTTTTCGCAAGATGACCGAGCTTGAATTAACGGGCAAAAAAGTACTGATCCGTGCCGATTTGAATGTGCCGGTAAAAGACGGCGTGATTGGTGATGACACCCGTATTCGTGCTTCAATCCCAACGATCGAAGCCGCCTTGCAAGCCGGTGCTGGCGTGATCGTAATGAGCCATCTGGGCCGCCCTACAGAGGGTGAGTTCCAGCCAGCAGACGATCTGGCCCCTGTCGCAAAGCGCCTTGGCGAGTTGATGGGCCGCAACGTGGCCGTGGTGAATGATTTTAATGGTTTTGTGGTTAAGGCAGGCGAGCTGGTCTTGCTGCAAAATGTGCGCTGCAATAAAGGCGAAAAGAAAAACGCTGACGAGCTAGGCCAAGCCTACGCTGCGCTGTGCGATGTATTTGTAAACGATGCCTTTGGCACGGCTCATCGCGCCGAGGCCTCCACTCATGCCGTGGCTAAATTTGCCCCGATCGCCGCCGCTGGCTTATTAATGGCGGGTGAGTTAGATGCGCTGGGTAAAGCACTGAAAGCGCCAGCTTCACCACTGGTGGCGATTGTGGCGGGCTCTAAGGTATCGACAAAACTGACGATTCTTGAAACTTTGTCAGATAAAGTGGATTACCTGATCGTAGGCGGCGGTATTGCGAATACGTTTTTGCTGGCCGAAGGCCATGAAATTGGTAAATCTTTAGCCGAAGCCGATCTGGTTGAAAACGCCAAGCGCGTCATCGCCAAAATCCGCGCCCGTGGTGGCGATGTGCCATTGCCTAGCGATGTGGTGATCGGCAAGCAATTTTCACCGACTGAGCACGCTGTAATCAAGGCCATTGGCGATGTAGCAAGCGACGATATGATTTTTGATATCGGCCCAGATACTGCTGCAAGGCTTGCAACCGTATTAAAAACCGCAGGCACCATCGTTTGGAATGGCCCGGTAGGTGTGTTTGAATTTGATCAGTTTGGCAAAGGCACCGAAGTGATTGCCCGCGCGATTGCTGCATCGCCTGCGTTCTCTATTGCCGGTGGTGGCGACACGTTAGCCGCGGTGGCAAAGTACGATATTGCAAAGGATATCAGCTATATCTCAACCGGCGGCGGCGCATTTCTTGAGTTTTTAGAAGGCAAAGTATTGCCAGCGGTAGAAATTTTAGAGCAGCGCGGCGCTTAAGCTTTGGCGGGGTTTGTTTCGCTTAGGGCGGGTGAAGCCCGCGTATTTGTAGGGTGGCAGGTTTATGCCCACGTGGCTATAAAGCGTGGCACGACCGTTTGCCCACCCTACAAGTGGGGGCTTTTCAGAAGAAAATTGAGATTGCGTACGTCTTTTAATAGACGGCGCTTTAGCTCTCTCAGTAAGATTAACGCCAGCAACGATGCTGGCGTTTTTTTCGCCTGCTTAAATTTAGAGAAGAGGATAAGCAATGACCACTCGGCCCCCTTTTATCAAGCACTGGCAAGAAATTCAGGCAGAAGATAATGCCTGTTATGCCAATAGCCAAGAAAAACTATCCATAGGTTCGCCCTTTGGCCGCACTTTTGGCCTGACCCGCCTTGGCATCCATCACGAGTTATTACCGCCTGGCCGTCGCACCTCATGGCCGCATGCTGAAAAAACCGAAGAAGAGTTTATTTACGTGATTGAAGGCACCCCCGATTGCTGGGTAGATGGTGTCTTGCATCGCTTAGCTCCTGGCGATGGAGTGGGGTTTGTGCCAGGCACCGGCATCGCCCATACCTTTATTAACAATACCAAGACGGATGTTCGCCTGCTGGCGGTGGGCGACACCAACCGCGCCGATAATAAAGTGGATTACCCGCTGGACGCTAAGAAAAACCTCGCCAATGGCGATTTTCACTGGCACGACGCGCCTAAGCAGCCACTGGGGGATCATGATGGTTTGCCCGATCAGCTGCGTGAATCAAACGGGCCTTTTTAAACGAGGCATGGTAAGTGCAAAGCTGCGGTTTTTCACTGCAAGTGGTATTACTCACCGTACATGGAGCATGTCGAAGTCATGTTTTGGTTGGGTGGTTTTGCAGTGTAGTGGCTTTGCTAGCCACCGTAGCGTGGCAAATTCAGTGAGTTCTGCCACTTAAAGCTTGGCAGAGTGGTTTTAGCGTTTTCCCGAATGATGTAATTCCGAATGCCGTAATTCCGAATTGGGCTGAAGCGGATATAGATCTACTATGTGTTGCATCGCAGCAACCTTTTTCTGGATCTTCGCCATGTCCCTCGTATCCCTACGCCAAGTTCTTGATCACGCCGCCGAACACGGTTATGGCGTTCCCGCATTTAATGTAAATAATCTTGAACAAGTGCAGGCTATCTTACAAGCTGCCGACGCCACTTCTAGCCCAGTGATCCTGCAAGCCAGTGCCGGTGCGCGTAAATACGCGGGTGAGCAATTTCTAAAAACGCTGATTGAAGGTGCGGTTGCTAGTTACCCACACCTGCCTATCGTGATGCATCAGGATCACGGCGTTAGCCCTGCTGTTTGTCTAACCGCCATCAAAATGGGTTTTACCAGCGTGATGATGGATGGCTCTTTGATGCAGGATGGCAAAACGCCTGCTGATTACGCCTATAACGCAGCCGTGACGGCTGAAGTAGTGCGCATGGCGCATTCCTGCGGCGTATCGGTTGAGGGCGAGCTGGGCTGTTTGGGCAGCCTTGAAACTGGTATGGGCGAAGAAGAAGACGGCGTGGGTGCCAACCGCGTATTAAGCCACGCCGAAATGCTGACCGACCCACAAGAAGCGCTGGCTTTTGTAAAAGCCACCGGCGTAGATGCACTGGCAATTGCCATCGGTACCAGCCACGGCGCGTATAAATTTACTAAACCACCTTGCGGCGAAGTGCTGGCAATTGACCGTATTCGCCAAATTAACGCCGCCATTCCCGATGTGCATCTGGTGATGCACGGCTCATCCAGCGTGCCGCAAGAATTACTCGAAGAAATGCGTAAATACGGTGGCGAGCTCAAACCAACATGGGGCGTGCCGGTTGAAGAAATCCGCCGCGCCATTCAGTATGGCGTGCGCAAAATCAATATCGACACCGATCTGCGCCTAGCCATGACCGCCGCCATCCGCCGCCATCTGGCGATGCACCCAGCAGATTTCGACCCCCGCGCCTACCTAAAACCCGCCATCGTCGCCATGCGCGAAGTCTGCGAAGCCCGCTACGACGCCTTTGGCGCGGCAGGGATGGCAGAGAAAATGAAACCGGTCTCGCTAGAAAAAATGGCGTTGCGGTATAACAAGGCTTAAGTAGTATTAGCTGTGAATAAAAAGGGTGAATACAAGAAATCGTATTCACCCTTTTTATTGAAGGCCGTAAGCCGTATGGCTTTGTAAGCTGCTCAAGCAGCTCTGCGTGCAAGGTTTGCCTTGCACTAATTCCAACATCACAAATTGCTATCTACAGGACTTGAAGCCCTAAACCACCGCCGCTATGTCAACACCTTCCAAGATTACAAATTCATCCTGTTCAACCAAAAACGAATCGAAACCATTGCCGCCAACCAATACCACCAGCTCAGCCAACCGCAAGATCACTAGCACGTGTAAACAGCAGATAAGAAAAAGCCCGCAGGTACGGGCTTATCTTTACAAAGCAAATTCTCAAAAATTCAGCAAACAACAAGTTGAGTAACTATAAAGATTAACTCTTGAATCAGGTTTGATTTAAATTAAATAGCAATTACCATCTTAAACGTATCAGATAATTTTTCACGCTCATTTTTGAAATCACTTTCATATAGTGTTTTATTACTATTTGAGAAGTAATCCACATACCTAATCGACCATTTTTTTCTTGTTTCGCAAAATATTTCATCATGGTGGATAACACCATTTCTTAGCAAACGATGATAATGTAGATCATTTTTCAAAGTGGAGCTTATTAACCCATCACTAAAAGCTAGTTCAATAACATCTTCAAAATTCAAACGATTCACCTTACTACCTAGACGTGCTTTTAAATGATTATCCATTTGAGCTGTTTTTTGTGCAAATAACCCGCGTAAATTATTAATTTCTTCTCGCTTTGTTAATATATGGTCGATCAAATCAAGAATAGGCGTGTGCCATGCATCTCCTCCAGTACCTCGACTAACAAATGTAAACCGAGAAAATAAATTCGGGTCTTTTTTGTTAAGCAAGTCCGCAACAAGAAAATCAACAATTTTATTAACTGATGACCTAGTATATAAAACAAAATCACATATAAATTTTGACCTTATCGCTAGGTAATACTCAACACCTGCATTTTCAGAGTTTTCCACACCTGACACAGAGGCAGCCCCCAGATTATTATCACTCAGATAAAGATCTATTCTGCGATTTTTATTAGGAGAGGATAACGCTTTACTTGCTTGCTCAATACTATTATAAGTATCCACTTTAGCATCAAATCCCTTACTTGAAATTCGCGCCTCCAAAGCCGAAATCAACTTCTTCGCTGCATAATTATTCTCATCATCGTGAATTTCATCATCAACTAAAACCACATTAAAATCTAAACGCATTTAATTTTCACACCTAGAGATAGTAAACAATACCAAACCCGCCGAATTACTTGCCTTAACTTCAAAATTAATTCTAGTTAAAAAACTGCGCACTTGATTCAAACCAATCCCTGTGCCATTTTTCTTGCTTGAAAAACCAAGCTCGAAAATTTTATCAAGAATATCAGGATTAATTGCCTTGGAATCACTAGAAATTTTCAAGCAATCTTCATCGAACAAAAATTCAACAAATTTCGCATTATGATCTAATGCATTTTGATAAAAATTTTCAAACATCATTACAACTTCAACAGCATTACTTCGAACAAGCCATTTACTATAAAAATCTAGATCATTCATCACGCAAACAACATTAATTGCTCCATGATTATTCTGTAATTTATCATCTTTAAACCAAACAGCCAGATCAAACCAATTAATACCTTGGGGAGACCTGAGATCAATCTCCGTCCTCAACAATAACTCTTTAAAAGAACGTAGTTCTAATTCAGTTCGCCTAATCTTGCTCAGCGCTTTTAAATATAAATTACTTTGCGCTGTTGGAATGATAGAAGCTAGAGCATTTAAATCATCAACAGCGCCGCACAATCGGTCAGCCATACCAGGTAAATGATGACCCAACTGTTCAGCATATGAACTTTCTGCTCGTTTTACCGACAAATTTTTATTCTGCCGCAGCAGAGTTTCTATCACTTCTTGTTTTACATCTAACTCTTGTTCTTTGACAACATTTTCTTCTTCTAAACGAGCTACATTTTTTATTATTTTTTCCACCTGTTTCTTTTCTTTTGCAGGCAATTTTGATGCAATAATTTGCAGTACTTTTTTCTGACTCTTCTCTTCCAATTCAAAACTATCAGAAAAATATTTAATATAAAAATCACCATTAACTTTGCTCGTCAAGCTTTTTGCGAATCGCTCTACTTCATTTTTCTGAACAGACTCAAAAAAAACTTCCCTGCCAGTTTCTTTAATCTCACCCCACTCTATTACACCAATATACCGCTCAAGTAGTTTATGAGCATAGTCAAAATATAGATCTTTTAATGCTTCAAGGTATGCATTTTCAATAAAACCACTATTACGAGACGATGTTTCCATAAACCGTGAATTCAGATCTTTTATATCAATACATCCAAGTATTTCTCGTGTGCCAAGATGCCGATAATAACCTTGAGATTTCCTAACGTTCACACCAAACAAATCATAGTCAGCATCACCATACGGACTGACCCTAAAATTATTTTTATATATAAAAATATTTCCATAATTTACGGGTTCAACTCCCATGCGACGGGTAAATGTGGATTTAGCACTCGTAGTCAAGTAATTTATCGTGATGAATATTTCAATATCAACAAGACTAGTGTCATTATTTTTTTCTAAGGTGTATATATGCTGACCTCGATCAAAAAGGCTAACTTCTATCTTATTACCTACCTTAGTTTCGATCGTTATGCTTTTATTTTTCAATACTTCTGAAATATTACTTTTAACTAAACTTTCCTTAGGAAATTCAATACCAGCGACTACCTCATAAATTGAGATCAAATCCAGACCGCAGTAAATATCAAACCCATCAAAATCTAAGAATGGGTTCTTTAATCTTCTCAAACTTTCAACTGTTTTTGTAACCGCATCTTCATTCCAAATATGACGAAGATCAGCAATACATAGCTCGGTGTAATGGGTATCAATCTTATCAATACTAAGCTTATTAGATAGGTATTCAACCTCAACATCTTCAAATTTTATTTTTTTTGATTTTTCAAAATCTTCCCAATTAACTTTTAGCACATGCTCTTCTAATTCACCACTTTTTTTTGATTTTATTGTTAACGATTTACCTAAACTATCACAGGAAAAACGGCCAACACCTTTAGATCCAACAAAAGCTCTACTTTCATTAGAATGACCTTCTTCTTTTTCAGAGTATGCCAAATGCAACCATTTATCCTCTAAATCGCTTTTGGACATTCCTATACCGTTATCACGGACAATAATATTTGGTGCGCCCCCCAAAGACTCAAAAGACACAATTACTTTACTTGCACGAGCATCATATGAGTTTTTAACCAATTCAAATATTGCGACAAATCGATCAGTAATTAGATCTTTTCCAACAATATTTTTAATTCCAGAACTGGTAATAAAATGCATTTTCTCAACATCACTCATACTAACTCCAATTATTCAAGTTCTTTAGTATTTCAGTTGCTATCGCTTTTGCTAACAACGGTGGAACTGCATTGCCAACAAGCGTATATTGTGGTGTTTCAAACTTTCTTCGATCACCACCTGTTGTTCTCTTTCCCATGAACTCAAAACTATCATCAAACGACTGTAATCTTGCCATTTCACGCACGGTGAGAATTCGATCTTTTTGATAATGGATAAGGTCATCTGGCAATGTTAAAACTGTCGGTGATGGCTGGTTGGCAATAATGCGTCTGCAATTCTGCTTTTTAGTTTTTAATCGGTATGCATCCATCTCATTTAAGCGTAAAAGCATATTTTTAATGCTCTCCCCTTCTTTAACATGAGAAAAGCGCTCACTCACCAATGCAGAATGTCGACTTGTTCCGTGGTTTAACAAGGTGTCCGCTTTAATAGATCCACCATACGCGGAAGGTGTCCTCCCTTTTCTTGATCGATTTTGAAATTCAGAAAAAGCAGTTTCTTTATATTCTGTTTGAATTTCACCTGTCGCGATATTTGCTAAGTCATGAATTGCCGCTCGGGCACTTATCTTACTACCAATTAATGCATCAGGATGGTTTAGCTTACTCGATACATCTAGTCGAGTACCAAGAAATATGACACGCAGTCTTTTTTGGGGAACACCAAAATCACTGGCATCTAGCACTTTAATTTTGACGTCTGGATATCCAATCGCCGCAAACTCAGAACTAAGCACATCAATTACTTTTTCATTTTTATAAAGATGATTTATACCTTGATATTCAACAAAATGTGCTGACAATATTCCAATCACATTTTCCATCACAAAGTATTTCGGCTGAACTTGAGCCAAAATTTGGATGTAGCTTTGAACCAATTTGTTTCGTATATCCAGAGGATTTCTTTGGCCTGCCAAGCTAAACCCTTGGCATGGCGGCCCACCACAAATAACATCAATTTTTGATATGTTTGAGCCTAAAAATTCATTCAAAACAGCGGGTGTGCTCAGTTCTAAAACATCGCCGCAGTGATACTTATGCTTAAGCCCTAGCTGCTTATGACGGGTTTGATAAGTTAAAGCCGCTTGTTCGCTTCTGTCGCTGGCAAACGGAATTGCAAATCCTGCTTGCAAAAAGCCCTCGGCCATTCCACCTGCGCCAGAAAATAAATCCAGTACTTGATACATTTTGTTCACATATTCCCCAGATTTTTGCCTCGCGATTGTACCACTCAAGCTTGAAGCCTCTTAGCCTGAATTTTGCATGAACTCCTCCGCGGAGTCCTGAAATAATGTTGACCCTTTTGAGTGCGAGTTCAACGCCAACTGAACCGATCAAACCATTGACGTGGCAACCACAAATTATAAGCACGACACCCAAAGCAATCGGCTGCTCTTATCCACTGGGGCAAATCAAGCCACTTACACTTACGATGCTGCAGGTAATCGGGCTAACGATAATGGTTGGGTGCTCACTTACAACAACGCTGGCCGCTTAATCAAATCCACCAAGGGCACGGCTACGCTTAGCTACACCTACAATACCCTTGGGCAAAGGGTGAAGAAAGTTGCACCAAGTGGCACCAGCTTGTTTGTTTACGATCAGCAAGGCCATTTGATCGGTGAATATCAGGCGGATGGTAAGCCTGTGCAATAAACCATTTGGCTAGGCGATCTACCCGTTGCCGTCATCAGCCCATCAGGTGCTGGCAGCAGCATCAACTATATCTGGGCCGATCACCTTGGCACACCCCGCCAGATCTCAAATCCCGCCAATGGTAAAATCATCTGGCGCTGGGATGGCGAAGCCTTCGGTAACAGCCTAGCGGATGAAGACCCAAGCAATACAGGTAAGAAATTTAGCTACAACCTACGCTTCCCCGGCCAGTATTTCGATAAAGAAACCGGCAAGCATTACAACTACTTCCGAGATTACGACCCGGCAACAGGGCGGTATATTGAATCTGATCCGATTGGTTTGGCGGGCGGGATTAATACTTATGGGCATGTGGGGGGGAATCCGGTTTCAGCGATTGATCCATTTGGGTTAGTGAGGTGTCGTTGGGTTGTAAGTCCTTTGGGCATGGCTTATCAATGCAGTCCAGACCCAATGGATGTATTAATTCCATCAAGATCACTTCCTCAGCAATTCGCTGATTTTTGCAAAGGCGCAGTGGATGGTTTTGATAAATTCAAGAACATTATATTTAATACTGGGGATAGTGTTCCAGATCGCCCTTTGCCTCGCGATAAATATGGAAATCCAGCTCCAGAAGCTGATGCGGAAGGACCACATACGCAACTTGGCCAGAAAGATGGACGAAAAGGGAAATATGGTCAAGCGCGTGAGTTTGATGTAAATGGTAAGCCAGTCAGGGATGTTGACTTTACAGATCATGGTCGTCCTCAAAATCACTCAAACCCACATCAACATGATTGGTTGCCTAATCCTACTGGTGGTACGCCACAACATGGACCGGCAAGACCATTGGAGTAGCCTAAATGGATATGACAATCTCCCCTGCTTTTCGCGCAGATGGAACTATGGTTCAGTTGAGAGAGTTACTGACGGTAATTCCCGATAATGTATATGTATGGTCGGTCATTGATTTTTATGGGATCGGAGAAGCCCCAGAAAAATTTTCTATGGAAGAATTTGAAAAGCAAACAATGATTAGACACCGTGGTTTTATTATGAATTGGTTGGAATTAAAAAGGTTTGCAGAGAGTCTTATTCAGACTGTAGATTGTTTGATAGTTGGAGCAAATTATGAGGACAATATTTCAAGTATCAAGTTAATGCAGAATGATTATAGCTCGTGTGAAATAGTAATTCAGGCCTTTGATAGCACAGAATGGGCAGTTTGGGCTCGTGATTCTACATTGGCATCTAAACTGGCGATGGCTTTTTAAATGGTTTTTGTAACCCCGCGAGGGTGTCAAACAGGCTGTCTTTATTAATCACGATTCTGGCTGTAAAAAGCACGGTAGGTTGGGCTCCTGTAGGTTGGTGTTGAGCGAAGCCCGGTAGGTTGGGCTAAAGCTTTATCAGCCCAACATTTGCATCATGGAATTGTTGGGCTGATCAGTCACCAGCCCAACTTGCCGAGCTTTTAACTACTATTACGACTTTAACGGCAACCGAACCGACCAAACCGTTGGCACGGCGACCACAAATTATAAGCACGACACCCAAAGCAATCGGCTGCTCTCATCCACTGGGGCAAATCAAGCCACTTACACTTATGATGCTGCAGGTAATCGGGCTAACGATAATGGTTGGGTGCTTGCTTACAACAACGCTGGGCGCTTAATCAAATCCAGCAAGGGCATGGTGGCTGTCAGCTATAGTTAAAACGCCCTTGGGCAAAGGGTGAAGAAAGTTGCGCCAAGTGGCACTAGCTTGTTTGTTTACGATCTGCAAGGCCATTTGATCGGTGAATATCAGGCGGATGGTAAGCCACTGCAAAAAACCGTTTGGCTAGGCGATCTACCCGTCGCCGTAATCAGCCCATCGGCTGCTGGCAGCAGCATCAACTATATCTGGGCCGATCACCTAGGCACCCCCCGCCAGATCTCAGATCCTGCCAATGGTAAAATCATCTGGCGCTGGATGGTGCTTATTAAAGTTATATTCAACTAAAGTTGGCGGCTTTATTGCTTCGTAACGCAGCTAATGATTTTTATTTTATTGATTATTTGCTTAATAGTCTTACTATGCCGTTATTTCATATCGTGTGATTATTCTGTAGGGTGACAATTAACGAAGCATATTGCACTCTATATCAATTGTTTTTATGTTTGTGTCTGCCATGTCTGCCATGTTTGGCTTGTTAGGCATTTCATGAAACTGCAAAAAAACGTTGTGCTGCTATTGCTATAAAAACTTAAATTTATATTTTATTCTTTTAATTTTTTTGTATTTTGTAAAGAAACACCCGCACCACAGAGCCCACTTGCCTTTATGATGGTGTTTTTTATCGATTGATTACCATGCTGCATAAACTTGCTATTGCCAATTACCGTTCCTTGCGCGATTTAATTGTGCCTTTGGCTCAGCTCAATGTCATTAGTGGTGCAAATGGCTGTGGGAAATCGAGTTTATATCGTGCCTTACGCTTAATTGCGGAATCTGCGGTGGGGCGTTTGATTGGGCATTTGGCGCAGGAAGGGGGCTTTGCTTCAACTTTGTGGGCGGGGCCAGAGACTATTTCTAACGCGATGCGCCGTGGTGATGTGCCGATTCAGGCAACGGTAAGAAAAGCCGCTGTTTCTCTCAAGCTGGGCTTTGCTGGCGATGATTTTTCCTATGCAATTGATTTAGGTTTGCCTACACCCAGCTCATCGTTATTTGCGGCAGACCCCGAAATAAAGCGCGAGCAAATATGGGCGGGGAGTGCTCAGCGGGAGGTTACCTTGCTGATGGATAGGCGTAATGCAGTTGCCAAAACGCGATTAGGACGTAGCTGGCAAGTGATCAGCCAGCATGTGCCGGCTTACGATAGTATTTTTAGCCAATGTGCCGATCCGGTGAATGCGCCCGAGGTTTTGCAGCTACGCGAGGCAATGCGCCGCTGGCGTTTTTATGATCATTTACGCACCGATGCCAGTGCGCCCGCTAGACAGGCGCAGATTGGTACGTACACGTCTATTTTGGCGAATGATGGCGGCGATTTGGCCGCGGCGCTGCAAACTATTATTGAAATCGGCGATGCGGCGGCATTAATGGCGGCGGTTGACGATGCTTTCCCAGGCGCACAGATCGAGATTGCCGTGAACGATGGTCGCTTCAGCGTTTTGATGTGGCAGCGTGGTTTATTGCGCCCTTTGGCCGCGAGGGAGTTATCGGACGGCACGCTACGCTATTTATTGTTGATTGCCGCTTTGCTTAGCCCGCGTCCGCCGGAGCTTTTGGTCTTGAATGAGCCTGAAACCAGCTTGCACCCCGATTTATTGCCCGCTTTAGCACGGTTAATTTCCGCCGCTGCTGCGCATAGTCAAGTGATCGTTGTTAGCCACGCAAGCCGTCTTGTTGCGGCACTTGAGCGTGAAGCGGATTGCAATTCGATTATTTTGCAAAAAGACTGCGGAGAAACGTCGATTTTAGGGCTGCGTGATTTAGATAAACCGGCATGGTCATGGGCGAATAGGTAGGGCTTGCTCTCAGCCATCGGCTATTTTTTGTTATTTATAGATTTTGTGCACATTTTATTGCGTTGATTTAGAAGGTAGGGAATTTTTTTGCTTCTTCCTTAATGCCCTATGTCCGCTATTTTCCGAATTATCTTTTTTGTGTTTCACTTTTTAATTGGTCTTAAATGTTGAAGCTTCTGAGCTCTCCTGCTTATGTTTTTTTAATTTTGGCGATCGTGTGTGCGTGGTTACCTGCGGTGCATTGGGGTAGGTTTTCTATCCGGCCTTGGCTTGTTTGTTTTGCGCTGGCGCTTTGTGGCGCGCTGGCAACGGGCGTGTTGGGGCTTGTTGGCTTATTGCTTGTTCTTGTGCTGGCTTTAGCTTTATTGGGGGCGGGTTGTGATTGGCTGCCTAAGGTTTTTCGGCTGGCTTTGGGCGTGGTCGCGGCTTTGCTAGCGCTGGCTTTGGCGATGCATAAGCTGCCAGGGTTTAGCAACTTGCTGTTATTTAAAGACGTGCAATTAAGCGGTGATGCTTTGCCTTTTACCCTATATGCCAATTTTGATAAGGGGATAGCAGGCTTATTGCTGTTGGCTGTGTTTTGCCATAAGGCGCAAAACCTAGTCGAGCTGAAAATAGATTTTAGACGCTCGTGGTGGCTTGTTTTTATAACGATTCTGCTGTTGAGTATTGTGGGGCTGCTTAGCCAGTTTTTCCGCTTTGATTTTAAGTTTCCAACGGCTACGGCAGTATTTGTTGTCGTTAATTTATTGCTGACTTGCGTTGCCGAGGAGGCGTTTTTTCGAGGCTTTGTGCAAGAATCTTTGCACCGCCTGAGTAGTAAGCCTTTAGGATCAGTGCTGGCGGTGGGCGCTTCGGCGCTGTTATTCGGGCTGGCCCATTTGGCGGGTGGCGCGATGTATATGGCTTTAGCGAGTTTGGCAGGCTTGGGCTATGCCATGGTGTATCAGCAGAGCAGGCGTATTGAAATGGCGATTCTTCTGCACTTTGGATTTAATCTTATCCATTTTCTCTGCTTTACCTACCCCAAGTATGTAGGAGCATAGGGGCTAGGATGCCGGAATGCTGGCAGGTTGTGCCGCCTGAGCTACTTTCGGCGCTTGGCTGGATTTTACTTCAGCCACAGTAGGGCTGCTATTACAGGCATCCCCTGCATTATCTACCCAGCATTCGCACTGATTGATATTGCCCTTGCTATCAATTTGTACTTTAAGTGCTCCAATTTTGCACCAGCAATTATTCAGGCTGGAATACAGATGATCCACATCAAGTGTTTTTGGGCTAACACTGTGTGCAGGCAGGGTGTAAATACCGTGCTCACCATCCCATACAGCAACAGGTAGGTTGCTTTGATTCACTACTTTGCCATTTAAGGGCCAAGGCCAATACATGGCGGAAGAGTAGGAACTGAGGCAACTAATACTTAGAAAAAGCAGGGTATAGATGATTCGAGTAGTGCGAGTCATAGGCACAATGCGCAGAAAAGTCAGCTGGCTATCATGCCGCTATTCCCTAGCTTATGGTTGTGATCTATTGCCGCTTTAGAGCGTTAAAATTGAATACACGCTCGGCCGGCATCGAGCGCAAAGCAGGGGCAGCCTTCTAAATAACCATCTGCTTTGACGGTGACGGTATGCGGCCCTACTTTGCACCAGCGCCCAGATGCGCTTTCTTGCACATGGTCTACATCCAACTCATCCCCTGAGCGGGTGTGTGCGGCAATTTTGTAGTACAGGTGATCGTCGTCCCAGACTTGGGCTGGCTGAGCGGATTGGTTAATGAGTACGCCATTCAGTGGCCATGGCCAGTGCCCGTCCTGTTCCTTTTCTTGCATGATGGCAAAGTAGGCAACGGCACTGGCACTTGCGATTAGGCAAATACCTAGGGCAAAGAGGCGGGTGGATGTGAAAAATTTGCTCATAGTTTGGTCAGGTCACACTGCTGCCGCATCAAAGCGGCTAGCATTTAGTTTCGTTTAAATAAAGCCAAGGCGGCTAGGCGTTGCACCGCGTGATCTACGATGGGGGCAGGATAATCATAGCTGGGCTTGATGCCAAAAATAGCTTTGATTAGCCAAGGAGCATGAATTTCTTTATGGCTTAGCTCCGCCAGCTCTGGGCAATAGCGGCGGATAAATTTACCTTGTGGATCAAAACGCTCGGATTGGCTTACTGGGTTAAAAATCCTAAAATAAGGCTGGGCATCGCAGCCCGTTGATGCGGCCCATTGCCAGCCACCATTGTTGGCGGATAAGTCAAAATCATTGAGTTTTTCGGCAAAATATTGCTCGCCCCAGCGCCAGTCAATGAGTAGGTCTTTGACTAAAAAGCTGGCGGCAATCATGCGTAGGCGATTATGCATAAAGCCGGTTTGATTCAGCTGGCGCATGGCGGCATCCACAATAGGAAAGCCAGTGCGCCCCTCGCACCAAGCGGCAAAGTATTCTGGGTTATTGGGGAAGGGCAGGGTGTCGTATTCAGGCTTAAATGCGTGGTGGACGACTTCTGGCCGATGCCAAAGAATTTGCTGATAAAACTCGCGCCAGATCAGCTCAGATAGCCATGTTTCAGCGCCACGCCCACCCATTTGCCAAGCTCTTTTTGCTAGCTCACGAATCGATACCGTGCCAAAGCGTAAATGCACGGATAAATAAGAGACGCCTTTTACCGCTGGAAAATCACGGGCTTCTTGGTAGTCATCAATGCGCAGGCAAAAGTCATTAAACAGCGCCTCGCCGCCTGCCATGCCGGGCTGCAAAGTACTTACATCGACATCATTAAAGCCCAGCGCCGCTAGGCTTGGCATGGCTTGCAAAGGGAGTGCGGCCAGATGCTGTAGATAGGGCTTAATAGGGTAAGATTTTAAGTAAAAATCATTCAGTTTGGCGATCCAACTGCGTTTATACGGCGTAAACACGCTATACATGCCGCCCGTTTTAGTGAGCACTTCATCTTTTTCAAAGATCACTTGGTCTTTGTAGCTATGCAATTGGCGGCCCGCTGCGGCCAGTTGCTCTGCCACATGGGCATCACGGGCAATGGCGGCAGGCTCGTAATCGTGATTGGTGTAAACGGCGCTGGCGTTAAATTCTGCGGCTAAACGCGGGATTTCTAGCTCTGCCTTGCCGTGGCGAATGACTAAATCAGATCCTTCTGCCATTAAGCTGGCTTTTAGCTGCTGCAGGCTGTGCCAAATAAAAGCAATTCGCCGATCATCTTGCTTTAATCCATCTAAAATAGAGCGATCAAAGATAAATACCGCAATCACTTTTTGCGAGGATTTTAGCGCGTGATGTAAGGCTGCGTGGTCAAATAGACGTAAATCGCGGCGAAACCAAATCAATGATGTTGTGGGCATAGGGGGCTATGAATAGAATTAACGCCCTATTGTGCCACTTCTGCAGCATGGGTGACGCGCTGTAATCTGCGGCTTGTGCGATAATTGGAAGCATGGATAACGCAATGAACTTTTCTCGTCATTTTTTGATTGCGATGCCTAGCCTCGTTGATCCGATTTTCTCCCGCGCTTTAACCTTTGTGTGTGAACACAATGAACACGGTGCGATGGGGGTGATCGTGAATCGGCCGCTAGGTATGACGCTGGCTTCACTCTTTGAGCAGATCGATATCGAGCTGCATCGCCCCGCTATGGCCGAGCTATCGGTGCATTTTGGTGGGCCGGTACAAACCGATAGAGGCTTTGTATTGCACACCCCCTTGGGCAGTTGGCAATCTAGCTTAGCGGTGTCTGATGAAATGGGGCTTTCTACCTCCAGAGATGTCTTGCAGGCATTAGGAGATGGCGAGGGGCCAGATCAGGTGTTTTTAAGCTTGGGCTACGCCGGTTGGGATGCGGGCCAGTTAGAAAACGAAATCGCTCAAAACTCATGGCTCACCGTAGAAGCAGATCCTAAAATTATTTTTGATCTACCTCCCGAAGCGCGTTATGCCGCTGCCTTGGGATTGCTGGGCATTGATATCGCGATGTTGTCTAAAGAAGCGGGCCACGCGTAATCCACCCCTTAAAGAGCACTCAGGCTTGAACCAATTCGTGCATTTCTGTGTGATGGGTTCAGGGGGTGAGCCTCTAATGAGTGCGCCAGTTTATTAATTTCGCTAATATTTTGAAACCGCTCTGGTAATGCCTTTGGCATTGTCATTTGGAAAACAATGAGTACTCTTCTGGCTTTTGATTTTGGTGAAGTGCGGATCGGTGTGGCCGTTGGCTCGTCTGAGCTGGGTATTGCCCATCCGGTAGAAACCATCACGGCGGAAGAAAACGATCGCCGTTTTGCACGGGTTGAGCAATTGATTCACGAATGGCAACCCTCTTGTTTGATCGTTGGCTTACCTAGCCATTTAGATGGCACACCATCTGATATGACACGCTTATCTAAGAAATTTGCCAATCGCCTGCATGGGCGCTTTGGCTTACCCGTGTTTTTGGTAGATGAGCGGCTGTCTAGCGCTGCCGCCAGCATGGCCCTGAATGAGGCCGGTGTACGTGGCCGCCGCCAAAAGCCCGCCTTGGATCAAGTGGCTGCGATGCAGATTTTACAAACTTATCTGGATTCCCCAGCAACGGGCGAGGCCTTAAGCCACCGTTCCCCTGAGGCTCCAGTGATTCAATCCGGTGAGGATAGAGATGTATAACCCGCAGTTAAATGCTCAAGGCGAGCTGATTCATCTATTAAGTACCGAAGGTTTACCAAAGCGTATCCTGACGCAAATTCTTGACCAAGCCGCGCTCTATGTAAAAAACGGCGAGCTGCTTAATCAAAAATGGCCAGATCTTGCTGGCACGTCTGTTTTTAATTTGTTTTTTGAAAACTCAACGCGCACCCGTACCACCTTTGAGCTGGCTGCCAAGCGCTTAAGCGGTGATGTATCCAGCCTGAATATCCAAGCCTCCAGCACTGCTAAAGGCGAAACGCTGCTCGATACCATTCACAACCTAGAAGCAATGGGCGCAAATCTATTTGTGGTGCGCCATTCAGAATCGGGCGCGGCCCATTTGATTGCTAAGCACGTTAAAAAAGGCATTGCCGTGGTGAATGCTGGGGACGGCCGCCATGCGCACCCTACGCAAGCTATGTTGGATATGTTTACCATTCGCCACTTTAAAGGCGATTTTACTAAGCTGCGCGTCGCCATTGTGGGCGATGTGCTGCATTCACGCGTGGCGCGCTCGCAAATTCATGCGCTAAGCACTTTGGGCTGCCCAGACATTCGCGTGATTGCGCCTAAAACGCTGTTGCCGACCGGCATCGAGCAACTGGGCGTACACGTTTATCACGATATGGCCGAAGGCCTGAAAGACGTGGATGTGATCGCTATGCTGCGTTTACAAAACGAGCGTATGGCGGGGGCTTTTTTGCCCTCCACGCAAGAATTCTTTAAATACTATGGGCTAACCCCAGAAAAGCTGGCACTGGCCAAGCCGGATGCCATCGTGATGCACCCAGGCCCGATGAATCGTGGTGTTGAGATTGATTCTGCCGTGGCTGATGGCCCGCAGGCGGTGATTTTGCCGCAAGTGACTTTTGGTATTGCTGTGCGCATGGCTGTATTAGCGATTGTTGCCCGTAACCAGAAATCCCTTGGCACGCCTACTGCGCTCGGTGATCCGTCGTTAAAAACCGGCTAAAAATGCTCATTTACTACAGGGAGCTTCGAAAAACCTATATTTCTAAATAAGACAAGGCGCGTATTAAAAAAATTGACGCTGCATATGCGTTGATATGTAAGGAGATTTTTTTAATTCGCAACGCAGTATTATGACGAAAGATGGGTTTTTCTAGGTTCCCTACAATGTAAACTGCGCTTTTTAGCCGTTTTTGCCTAGTCTGCCCTTCGCTCGCTACGGCGTGCTAAGGGATTTTAACGAGCGAAATAATTTATGAAAAACATAGCAATTCTGGGTGGTCGTCTGATTGATCCACTGCATAACACGGACCAAATTGCCGATTTATACCTTGCTGATGGCAAAATTGTTGGCGTGGGCGCGGCCCCCGCTGGCTATGTCAGCGATGAAACCATCGATGCCCAGGGCTTATTAGTCAGCCCTGGTTTGGTCGATTTAGCTGCTCGCCTGCGCGAGCCAGGCTTTGAATATAAAGCCACCTTGGCATCAGAAATGGCTGCTGCCGTGGCCGGTGGTGTGACGAGCATTATGTGCCCACCGGATACCGATCCGCCGCTGGATGAGCCAAGCCTTGTTACCATGTTGCGTCAGCGGGCAAAAAACCTCGACCTAGCGCGTCTTTATCCTGTCGGTGCTTTAAGTCGCCAGCTTAAAGGCCGTGAGCTAACCGATATGGCCGAGCTGCGTGATGCAGGCTGCGTAGCGTTTTCTCAGGGCGATCAGGCGGTTGGCGATTTACAGATTTTGTATCGGGCCATGCAATACGCCGCCACGTTTAATGTGGCTTTGCGCTTGCTGCCGCAAGAAGCGGATTTAAACGCGGGTGTGGCGCATGACGGCGATTACGCAACACGTATGGGCTTGGTGGGTATTCCGGTGCTGGCCGAAACCGTGGCGATTTCTAATATTTTGCTACTGATGAAAGAAACCGGCGCACGCGTGCATTTGTGTCGTCTTTCATCGATGGCAGGGCTAGATTTGGTGCGCACGGCTAAAAAGCAGGGCCTGCCAGTAACGTGCGATGTCAGCATCAACCATATTCATCTGGCTGATGTGGATATTGGCTTTTTTGACAGCAATTACCGCTTTGATCCGCCGCTACGCTCGGTACGTGATCGCGATGCGATTGTGGCGGCTTTGGCGGATGGCACGATCGATGCGATTTGCTCTGATCATAGCCCTATCGATGATGATGGCAAGCTACTGCCTTTTGCTGAGGCAGAGCCGGGTGCCACCGGCCTAGAGCTGCTGTTGCCGCTGACCCTTGCATGGGCTGCGCGTCAGCATATCTCTCTGTCACAAGCCTTGGCTAAAATCAGCGCTGTAC
This sequence comes from Iodobacter sp. CM08, assembly GCF_033446605.1. NCBI lineage: Bacteria > Pseudomonadati > Pseudomonadota > Betaproteobacteria > Neisseriales > Chitinibacteraceae > Iodobacter > Iodobacter sp. CM08. The sequence continues at coordinate 105,270 of NZ_JAWQUO010000001.1, forward strand.
CGGCCAAAATGTTGGGTTTTGATGCTGGGCTGGCCGTGGGAAACCGCGCAGATTTAGTTGTTTTTGATCCAGAGGCCCATTGGCAAGTCACGCCAGCGGCTTTAAAAAGCCAAGGCAAGAACACGCCGTTTGTGGGAATGGAGATGAAAGGGCGCGTGATGCATACCTTGGTGAAGGGCAAGCGGGTGTACCAATTTAGCGCGTAGGGGATATCAACAGGCCTGAGCCGCTTGGTTTATCTTGGCGCTCAGGCTATACTTTTGCTTATTAAAACGATCGTTTAATTCTTGCTTTGGAGAACAACAATGTCTGATCTCGATTCCCTGTTTCAAATTGCGCAAGATGATGTGGTTAAACTGAACGATGCGCCCGATGTGGCAACTAAGCTCAAGCTATATTCTTTGTTTAAACAAGCTGCAGAAGGCGATGCGAGCGGTGATCGTCCATCGGCCATTCAATTTGTAGCTCGTGCTAAATTTGATGCTTGGTCAGAGCTCAAAGGCATGACGGCTGATGCAGCTAAGCAAGCCTATATTGATTTAGTCACTGAATTAAAAGCCAACGACGAATAAAAATAGGCTTGGCGTGATTTGCGCTGAGTAAAACCAAGCCCAACATTTTTTATAGAATTGTTGGGCTTTGTTTTGCTTAGCGGCATGTTATTTATTTATTCAAATGATAATTTGTGATTGTTTCTAAGTAATTCTTCAAATTCATTCGCAGCAATTGGCCGGCTAAATAAATAACCTTGTATGGATGCAATGGGGGTTTGTTTTAAGAAAGCCAGCTGTTCTCGGGTTTCAACTCCTTCTGCCAATACCTCCATTCCCAATGTTTGCCCTAAGCCAATAATCGCTAAAACAATCGCCGCATCATTTGAGTTTTGACAAGCATCCTGCACGAAACTTTGATCAATTTTTAATTTGCTAAAAGCAAAGCGTTTTAGATAGCTAAGGTTGGAATAGCCGGTGCCAAAATCATCGAGTGAAAGCCTAACGCCTATTGCTTTAATACCACGCAAGGTATTCATCACTAGCTCCAGCTCTTGCATAATAACCGATTCAGTGACTTCTAATTCCAAGTACGCCGCATCAAGCTTTGCATCGCTTAAAGTGTTTTTAACTAACTCAAGAAAGTTAGCTTGATGCAGCTGATGGGGGGATAAATTAACCGCCATATTAATGGCAGGCAACCCTGCTTTTTGCCATGCTGCAGCTTGTTGGCAGGCGGTCTGTAATACCCAATTACCAATTGGAATAATTAAACGGCTTTCTTCTGCAATAGGGATAAATTTGCTAGGCTGAATAAGCCCATGCTTAGGGTGATTCCAGCGAATTAATGCCTCTGCGCCAATAATATGGCCATCTTCCAAGCTGACTTGCGGTTGGTAGTACAAAATAAATTCATTATTAAGTAAGCCGGTGCGCATACTGGTTTCTAATTCTAGCCTTTCAGAAGCACGAGCATTCATTTCTGGGGTGAAATATTGAAAATTATTACGCCCCTGTGCTTTGGCTTGATACATGGCCACATCGGCATTACGAATTAAAATATCCGCCGTTGTGCCATCTTCTGGGTAAATGCTAATGCCAATTGAACTGGAGGTCGAGAAACTACCTGCTTCTAATTCAAAAGCGTGGGTAAAGGAGGCTAAAACAGCTTCTGCAACAGAGCCAGCCATTAAGGCATGCGATATATTGGTTAACACTATGACAAACTCATCACCGCCTAAACGCGCCAAAATGTCGCCAGGGCCAATTAGTTTTTTAAATCGTTCGGCTACTTGTGCTAAAACTGAATCACCGGCGGCGTGGCCTAGTGAATCATTAATGGTTTTAAACCGATCTAAATCTAAAAAGAATACGGCTAAGTTTTTTTGATCGCGTTGGGCAGACGCTAGCGCAAGGCGCAACTCATCTCTCAGTAAATTGCGATTAGCTAGCCCAGTTACAGAATCAAAATTGGCGAGTTCAATAATGCGCTCTTGTGCTTCTTTGCGCTCGGTAATGTCGGTCATGGTGCCAATGAGCCGAGTTGGCTTGCCATTAGGATCAAACAATACAAATTTGCCGCGTGATTGAAACCATCGATATTCGCCACTGGCTGTTTTACGCCGATATTCAGTAATAAATTGGCTGCTTTCACCACTTAAATATTGTTGAAACTGGGTAGTGGCTAATTTTTTATCTGCGGGATGAACTTGCTCTTGCCATTTATTAAAGCTTTCTTCGCCAGGAGTAAAGCCTAATAATCGATCGTACTCTGGGCTAGTAATGGCGGGCAGTTGCCCTACAATCGGCATATCAAATAGGCCGGTATTTGATGCTTCTAGTGCAAGACGTAGCTGCTGCTCACTTTTGATAATGGCGAGCTCTGCAAGGCGGCGCTCAGAGATATCCCGCACTACCGCGCAGTTATATTCTAAGTTTTTAAATACAATAAAATTTGAATTCACTTCGGTGGGGATGTTTTCGCCACTTTTGGTGGTGAGTGATATTTCATCTCTTAGGTGTTGTTGCTCTTTTAATTTTTGCCAAAATTTGGGCCAATGATGAGTGTTGAATTTTGGATTAATGTCTTGTAATCGCATAGTTAGCAATTCAACTTCGCTATAGCCTAGGCGAGTACATGCCGTGGTATTGGCGTAGCGTATCCTTCCGCTGGAATCTAGCCAAACGGCCATATCCGCACCGTGCTCTACGGCTACTCTGGTGAGGTAAAGATCTGCTTCTGTTTTTTCTATACGCGCTAATTGGCGAAATACAAAAATTAATAATAGCGCGCCACTACAAAGCATTAATAGAGTGATGCCCACATTTAGCAGGCTTTCATTACGCCAGTGTTGTAGCACCTCATCACGATCAATTCCAACTGAAATACCCAATTGCCATTGGCTTAAATAGCGCCAGCCAAAGAGGCGGCTTAAATGATCGATATGGCTGTATTCGGTAAAGATGCCGCTCTTTTTTTTTGCAAAGGCTTGGCTAAAAAAAGGCTTATTAGAAATATCTCGGCCAATATCGTGGTCATCTTTTGGAAAGCGAGCGAGGGAGATGCCATCTTGGCGAAATAAACGAATAATGAAGCCTTTTCTTTGGCTGAGAGAGGAATAAAATTTCTCGAAATAATCCGGTTTAATCCCTGCTATTAAAACACCATCAAATTGCCCATCGGGCAAGGTTAGCGCTTTAACTAGGGGAATAATATCAAGGTTTCCGCTGGGATCCAGTTGCTGTTCGGCAATATAAAACTTGGCCTGTGGCTGGGATTTGGGAATGCTAAATGCCAAGGTTTGATCAATATCATGGGCAGGTGCTGGGTGCTGCAAGTTAGACGCAGCAAGCTCGCCATTAGCATAGGCGCTGGCAAAAGTGCTGAGTTGTGGGTGATGATTTAGTTGGCGGTTAAATAGGGCGTAAAGACAAGGCTCATTTTTGGCCGCAAAGCAGGCTTGGAAAACTTCATTTTGTTGCAGAGCGCTAAGGGCATTTAGGCTGCTTTCCATGGTACGGCTTAAATGCTCATCAATTGCGAGGGCAATGGTGAGCATTTCTTTTTCGGCGCTGCTTAGGGTTTCTTGATAATCGCGATAAATAGAGCTACTTATCGCTGCGAGGGTAAAAATAAATATGCAGGTGGAAAGCACAATTAACAGTTTACGAATCTGCACAAAGGAGTGTTGGCTGTCATGCGATGTAGCGGGCTGATGAAGCACACGATCTCCTTTTTAAAGTGATTTAATCGCAAATAATCTGCGTACCGGCGCGGATTATCCCATTGAGCCAATCTGCTTCAATGTAATGTGATCTACTTAATATAGTGAATCGATGGCTGATTAGGGATTAACTTTTTTGGGGGGGCTGAGTACGCCCCCACTGGGAATGGGGGCTAAATATGAGGTGTGTATTTAATGGCTTAGCATGCTAGGGAGCTGATGCTCGCCACTGATTCTGCTTGCGGCAAGCTGGGCACTTTGCCGATCTGGATAAGGCCCAAGCCGAACACGATGCAAAGAGCCTATGCTTTGAATCAGTAATTTATTTGCATCACTATCGAGCTGGCTGGATAGATGATCACGAAAACTCTCTGCATTGGCTAAGGAGCCAAATGCGCCGAGCTGCAAATAAACTGAGCCATTGCCGCTGTCTGCCAAGGGGATCGCTTTGGCTGGGCTGATTTGGGCGCTGGTCACGGGTTTTACGGCCGCTGCAACGGCGCTCGGGGTGTCGGTAGCGAGCAGGCTTTCTACCGTTACCTCGGCGCTACCATCCATGGTGTAGCCTAGGCGGCAGGCGGCTAGAAAAGATAAATCCATCACTCTGCCATGCAAAAATGGGCCTCTATCATTGACGCGCACAATAATGCTGCGGCCATTTTTTACATTGGTGACGCGGGCATAAGATGGGATAGGTAGGGTGGGATGCGCTGCGGTGATGGCGAACATATCGTAAATTTCGCCGGTCGAGGTTTTTTGCCCGTGAAATTTTCTGCCATACCAAGAGGCGGTGCCTTGTTGTTTTAACTCGCCTGGGCGAGGCAGAGGCGTGAAGTTTTGCCCGAGCACAGTATAGGGATTATTGGCCCAGCGATGCAGTGGCTCCCAGCGAGGAAGAGGCTCAGGTATCTGATCAATTCCTGAGGGGAATGAATCCATCGGGCCATCGTCTTTATAAAAAGCCCCACTGCCTTTAGCTGTGTAATTACAGCTGTATTGCGCGGGTGTGGTTGCGCCAGGAGTTGTGGGCTTGCTCGGCAATGGTTTACTTGGCGGCTGTGGTGTGGTGGAACACGCCGCGAGCAGTAAGGCCGCAATCAGCGCGGAATAATTTGTATGCTTCATGATTTCATCAACTTACGATCACCTTGAACACTCATTAAAAGGCCAAAGCCAGTGAGAAGCGATACCATCGATGTGCCACCATAAGACATCAGCGGGAGGGGCACACCAACCACCGGCAAGATGCCAGAAACCATACCCATATTGACAAAAGCATAGGTAAAGAAGGTAAGAGTAATCGCCCCTGCAAGCAGTCTGCCAAATAAAGTGGAGGCATTGTTGGCAATCACCAAGCCTCGGCCAATGAGTAGTAAATATAAAACTAATAAAATGGCATTGCCTAAGAGGCCAAATTCCTCGCCAAATACGGCAAAGATAAAGTCGGTTGTGCGCTCAGGAATAAAATCTAAATGCGTTTGTGTGCCGTTCAGCCAGCCTTTGCCAAAAATACCGCCTGAGCCAATCGCGATGGTTCCCTGAATAATGTGATAACCCGCACCCAGCGGATCTTGCATTGGATCGAGCATGGTGGCAACACGGCGGCATTGGTATTCGTGCAGTATCTGCACACAAGAGTTCCAGTGCATAACCACATAAGCCAAGCCACCACCCGCCGCACCCATCAGCCCAATAAACTTCCAAGAAAGGCCTGCAAAAAATAGTACATAAAAGCCCGATGAGGCAATCAAGAGACTGGTGCCAAGGTCGGGCTGTTTCATAATCAACCCAACCGGCACAATCATTAGTAATGCGGCAAACAGATAGTGTTTCCAGCGGATGCTGGTTTCAAAATGATGGAAATACCAAGCCAGCATCATCGGTAAGGCAAGCTTCATTAGCTCTGATGGTTGGATTTTTGTGACGCCAATATGCAGCCATCGCCGCGCGCCGTGGCTGATATCACCAAACAGAGCCACAGCAATTAGCAGCAGCAAGCCGACGATGTAGGCAGGAACGGCAAGCCGGATCAGCGTTTGTTGCGAGGTGTTCGCTACTAGCCACATCACCGTTAGAGCAATGCCCATAAAGGTGACTTTATTGATGATCATGTCCATATCACGGTTGGATGCTGAAAATAGCAGCACCGTGGAGAGCAGCAACACCAAACAGGTAAAAAGCAGCAGCCAAGGATCAATAGGCCGAATAAAGCGAGTCCATAGATGTTTAATCACCCACGATCTCCTCAGTCATGGCGTTACTTGCGCTTGAAGCGACACCGCTAGTTTTAGGGGCGGTAGGCAGCTTACCGTTTAAGTAGTAATCGAGTGCTTGCCTTGCTATGGGGGCTGCTGCTTGCGCGCCAAAGCCACCGTTTTCTACGATCACGGCGAGTGCAATGGTGGGATTATCTGCGGGGGCAAACACAATAAACCAAGAGTGATCGCGTAGGCGCTCGCTAATGTTTTTATTATATTTGCTGCCTTTTAAGCTATAAACCTGCGCCGTACCGGTTTTGCCTGCTGCAATATAATTTGCGCCAGCAAAGGTGCGTGCGCCCGTGCCTTCCCTAATTACCCCTGCCATGCCGCGAATAACGCGTTCGGTGTTTTCTTTTTTCCATGTCATGGTGCGCACCGGCTGCGGCTCGACCATTTTAACGATGCCAGTAATTGGATCAATAATTTTGCTTACGGCATGCGGGCGAAACATCACGCCACGATTCGCCAAGGTGGCGGTAGCGTGTGCCATTTGCATCGGGGTATAGCTGTTATAGCCTTGGCCAATACCGATAGAAACGGTTTCGCCTGAATACCATTTCTGCGTAGCAGGCGTTTTAAAGCGTTTTTTCTTCCACTCGGGGCTAGGCAAAATGCCCGCGCGCTCACCATTTAAATCAACCCCTGTTTGGCTGCCAAAATCGAGTGTTTTCATAAACTTGGCGATATTGTCGATGCCCATTTGCACGGCGAGTTGATAAAAATAAGTATCACTCGAAACAATAATAGAGCGATCAAAATTCATTGAGCCATAGCCGCCCGCATGCGAATCGCGAAACTTATTATTGCCATACATAAAGTAACCTGGGTCACTGATTGTTTGCCGTGTTAATGGAAAATCGCCTTCCAGCGCAGCCATAGCCATAAAGGGCTTAAAGGTTGAGCCTGGTGGGTATTCGCCACGAATCGCCCGGTTAAGTAAGGGCTTATCTAACGAGGTATTGAGCTCATTCCAGCTTAAGGGATCAATCCCATCCACAAATAAATTTGGATCAAAGCCTGGTTTGGAAACCATGGCTAGCAGGCCACCGGTTCTAGGATCGATGGCCACGAGCGAGCCACGGCGTTTGTCGAATAGATCTTCGACAACTTGCTGTAGCTTAATATCCACCGATAGGGTGAGATCACTGCCTGGAATAGGCGGGGTGCGGCGCAAAGTGCGCACGGCGCGGCCACCAGAATCAATTTCTACTTCTTCAAACCCCGTTTTGCCATGTAATTGCTGCTCATAGCTTTGCTCAATACCAATCTTGCCCAAATGATCGGTGCCACGATAATTAGCCAGCACTCCATCTTCATCAAGTTGCTCTAAGTCTTTGGTATTGATTCGGCCGATATAGCCAATTAAATGGCTGGCAATTTCGCCTAGTGGATAATGCCTAAATAAGCGGGCCTTTATTTCTACACCGGGAAAGCGGTAGCTATTGGCGGCAAAACGGGCCACTTCTTCATCACTTAAACGAGTGCGAATCGGCAGCGTTTCAAAATCTTTGGTTTCTTCGCGTAGTTTTTTAAAGCGGCGTTTATCTTTCGCTGTGATTTCAACAATGCTAGAAAGCCGCTCAATTGTTTCGTCTAAATTAGCTTGTTTAGATGGCGTAATTTCTAAGGTATAGGCAGAAAAATTATGCGCCAAAATAACGCCATTTTTATCTCTAATAATGCCGCGTGATGGGGGGATAGGCACGAGCGAAATACGATTCTGCTCGGCCAGAGTCATATATTTATCGTGCTGAACCGCTTGTAGCCAAAAAAAACGGCAAAATAACAGGGTAAATAAAGATAAAACAAAAAGGGCTGCCGCGATGATGCGCAGCTGGAAAGCATAGCGCTCTCGGTGCTGGTTTTTAATTTCACCCTGGCTCATAGTTCGTCAGTCGTCGGTCTGCGTTGATGGGAGAGCAGAATATTAGAAAGGGGCGGCCAGATAAAGGCCGCAACAAAGCAGCCTGCAAAATAAGCCCAGCCTGGGAAAGGTGCGCCCATCAGCATGCGTAAGCTCAGCATTAAAACTTGTCCTGCCAGCATTAAGGCTAAGGCGACAAAGGCTTGCTGCCAAAAGGGGAATACGGCTAATTGGCGCTGGCGAGCTAGGGTTAAATAAGCGATGACGGTATAGGCAAACGCGTGTTGCCCAAGAACATTGCCATCGGCCACATCCATGAGCAACCCTAAGCAAAAAGCCCAGCCCACACCAATACGGCGCGGTTGATTGAGGGTCCAATAGATAATAAATAGCGCTACAAAATCAGGCGCAAAGCCGATTAAGCCCGCTTGCCATGGCAAGAGATTAACGCTTAAAGAAAGGACAAAAGTAAGCAGAATAAAGCTGCTACTAACGGGGCGCAGCAATTGGCGTGAAATAGGCATTAGCGACCTTTCTTTTTCTTAGAAGTGGCAACTTCTGAGCCGTTGCTTGGATAGGGTGCTGTGGCCTGATGTGCTTCTAATATCAATAAGAAACGATGCTGATCAATCCCTGCCAGTGGGGTGCAATAGATTCGTGCAAAGGCATTGCCAGTATTGCGTTCAATTTTAAGCACTTTGGCAACGGGCAATCCTGCTGGATATAAACCATCAATGCCAGAGGTAATCAGTGTATCGCCTTCTTTGATCTCTGAATTAGATGACATATTGCGGATTTCTAGTGGTAAACCTCGGCCCATGCCATAAATGACCGTGCGTAATTGATTGCGCTCAATTTGCACCGGCACCATATGGTTGCGATCAGAAATAAGTCTGATCTCACTGGTCATGGGTTGGACGCGTACCACTTGGCCAACCACGCCGCTAGCGTCGACGGCAATTTGCCCTTCGCTAATCTTAGCGCGCTCGCCACGATCAACAATGAGCTTTGCACTAAATGGGTCGCGCCCGTTATAGAGGATTTCTGCCAATTGACTTGGCTGGCTAGCTTGAAAAGCATTGAGCTGTTTTAGCCGAGCATTTTCAGCTTCTAATGCTTTTAACTTCATTGCGTTTACGCTGGCCACTAATTGCGCATCGTGCAGCTTACGATTTTCACCAAGTAATTCCGCTTGCCTTGATAAAAAGGTACTGGTGTCTTTGACAAACTCAAAAGGCGCGGTCACTAACCATTGCAGAGGATAGAGTAAGACGGAAAGTTGTTGGCGTACTGGTCCAAGCATTTGATAGTTGGCATCCCCTACGATCAAACAAATCGACAGGGTAGAAAACAGGAAAAACCGCGTCAGCGGTTTTGGTCCCTGCTTAAAAAAGGCGGGCTGAGAGGCTTGCATGAAAGAAGGCCAGTGATTCTTAAAGTGAAGTTTCTATAGGGTGGGTTACGCCCAGAATAAACTGGGCACAACCCACCCTAAGACTTTCATACCAATAAAGGGGGCGATACTTCCGTTGTGTGTGCTTATCACTTAATCGTAAGTGAAAATGCTACCTGCTTTATCCAGTTTTTCTAGTGCCTTACCAGAGCCACGCACTACGCAAGTCAGTGGATCTTCTGCAACAAATACCGGCAAGCCAGTTTCTTCCATCAAGAGGCGGTCTAGATCGCGTAGCAGTGCGCCACCGCCGGTCAGTACCATGCCTTTTTCGGCAATGTCGGCACCCAGCTCTGGTGGGGTTTGTTCTAGCGCTTGTTTTACCGCAGAAACGATCTGGTTGAGTGGCTCGGTGAGTGCTTCTAAGATTTCATTAGAAGAAATAGTGAATGAACGCGGAATTCCTTCTGCTAAGTTGCGGCCTTTGACTTCCATCTCGCGCACTTCGGCACCTGGGAAGGCACTGCCGATGCGTTTTTTGATTTCTTCTGCGGTGGCTTCACCAATCAGCATGCCGTAGTTGCGACGAATATAGTTAATGATGGCTTCATCAAACTTATCGCCGCCTACGCGTACGCTAGACGCGTAAACAATACCGCCCAAGGAAATAACGCCCACTTCGGTGGTACCACCACCGATATCCACCACCATCGAGCCGGTTGCTTCTTCAACCGGCATACCTGCGCCGATGGCTGCAGCCATAGGCTCTTCGATCAGCTCAACTTTACGTGCGCCTGCACCCAAAGCCGATTCACGAATCGCACGGCGCTCAACTTGAGTGGAGCCACATGGCACGCAAATGACGATGCGCGGTGGGGAGGAGAACATGCGGCTTGGGTTCACTTTTTTAATGAACTGCTTCAGCATTTGTTCGGTAATGGTGAAATCAGCGATCACGCCGTCTTTCATTGGGCGAATTGCATTAATGCTGCCAGGGGTGCGGCCAAGCATTTTTTTGGCTTCTGCACCTACTGCTAAAATTGTTTTTTTGCCAGACGGGCCGCCTTCTTGCTGGATAGCAACTACAGAAGGCTCATCAAGCACAATGCCCTTGCCTTGCATATAAATCAGCGTGTTGGCAGTACCAAGGTCAATGGCGATGTCGTTGGCAAAGTAGCCGGAAAGAAGTCCAAACATTCGGGTCTCGCACTTTAAAATTACATGATTAAAGGTAGGTCGTGGAATCGCCACGGGCTTTAAGGGGTCTGGCTAGATCGTTCAGTCTTTAGTAAGACAATTATTTGGGGCTTGCCAACAAGTAAGGCTAGGCAAAGGCCCTAGTACTCAGGTCTTACTTTAAAATTTGGTGTTCGAGCTAAGCGATGGCATGCTCGGTTATGTTGTTCTTGGCCGTTCTGCTCCTGCTTTAAAGCAAGATTGTTGTTATTTATTTACCCTGTACTCACAGGTTTTTTAATAGCGTACCCGCAAAAACAGGCTCACCCTACATAACTAATATTGCAGGCCACCGGTATTTCTGCCTGCGATAGTAAAAAGGTTCGCTATTTTAAGCATAATTGCAGCATTTGGCGGCAATGCGGGCAGAAAAGTTCCGTGGCACTATGTACCTATAGCCCCGCCACTCTAGCGCATTGACGGGTGGTAGTAATCAAACCCTATATGATACCCTATCGAGTTGACGTTAATAAATGTTTACGGGGTAAATCCGACATGTCCCTGTCTATTGAAGATGTAGCGCGCATCGCCCGCTTGTCCCGCATCGCGGTGACTGGTGATGAATTAGCCGCCACGCAAGGCCAATTAAATCAAATTTTGACTCTGATTGAAGAGATGCGGGCCGTTGATACCAGCGGTATCGAGCCAATGGCCCATGCGCAAGATGTGATGCTGCGTTTGCGCGATGATGTGGCGTGCGAGCCTGATCGCCGCGAGGCATGGCAGGCTGTGGCACCGGCTGTTGAGGCTGGTTTATATCTTGTTCCGCAAGTTATTGAATGAGGCTAGGGTTAACCCCCTCTAAAAAATAATGATAGAAAAATCAGTTAAGCAACTGTCAGCCATGCTGGCAGCAAAAGAAATTTCTGCGGTCGAAATGGCCAGCGAATATCTGGCTCGTGCTAAAGCAATGGCAGATCTCAATGCCTTTATTACTTTGGATGAAGGCAAAACCTTGAGCGATGCTCAAGCCGCAGACGCCATGCTGGCGAATGGCTCGGCAGGGGTATTAACCGGCGTGCCTATTGCGCAAAAAGATATTTTTTGCCAGCAAGGCTGGAAGACCACCTGTGGCTCCAAAATGCTGGATAATTTTGTCTCGCCTTATGACGCCAATGTGATTGAGCTGTGCCGCAAAGCAGGGCTGGTTACCTTGGGTCGCAGCAATATGGATGAGTTTGCGATGGGCTCTTCCAATGAAAATAGTTTTTATGGCGCGGTAAAAAATCCTTGGGATAAAACCGCCGTGCCTGGTGGCTCATCGGGAGGATCGGCTGCGGCAGTTGCTGCGCGTTTGGCTCCGCTTGCTACGGCAACCGATACTGGTGGATCTATTCGCCAGCCTGCGGCATTTTGCGGCGTAACGGGGATTAAGCCTACTTACGGGATTGTGAGCCGTTTTGGCATGATTGCTTTTGCTAGCTCGCTAGATCAGGGCGGCCCGATCGGTAAAAGTGCTGAAGATTGTGCGCTGCTATTGAATGTGATGGCGGGCTATGACGAGCGCGACTCTACATCGCTGGAGCGTGCTAAAGAAGATTACAGCCGTGATTTAAACGCGCCTTTGGCGGGCTTAAGAATTGGCGTGCCTAAGGAATACTTTGCCGAAGGCTTAGATAGCGATGTGGCTGCAGCTGTACTTGCGGCTATCGACGAATACAAAAAACTGGGCGCTAGTGTGGTTGAAGTCAGCCTACCTAATACCAAGTTGTCGATTCCTGCCTATTACGTGATTGCCCCTGCCGAAGCGTCGAGTAATCTAAGCCGCTTTGATGGCGTACGTTACGGTCACCGTGCTGCGGATTATTCTGGCTTAACAGAAATGTACGAAAAAAGCCGTAGTGAAGGTTTTGGCGCTGAAGTAAAACGCCGCATCCTGACCGGTACTTATGTACTGAGCCATGGTTATTACGATGCTTACTATCTGCAAGCGCAAAAAATCCGCCGCATTATTGCGAATGATTTTCAAGCGGCATTTGAGCGTTGCGATTTGATCGCAGGCCCCGTTGCGCCAACGGCCGCTTGGAATTTAGGTGAGAAAAACGCCGATCCAACCGCCATGTATTTAGAAGATATCTACACCTTGGCAGTCAATCTGGCGGGGTTGCCAGGTATGAGCTTACCTGCAGGTTTTGCTGCAAATGGCCGTCCGATTGGCTTGCAGCTGATTGGTAATTATTTCTCTGAAGCCAAAATGCTGAATGCTGCGCATCAACTGCAGCAAGTTACTGACTGGCACACCCGTGCCCCTAGCCTATAAACCAGCCTAAGGATTCACAACATGAAATGGGAAGTAGTGATCGGGCTGGAAGTGCATACCCAGCTCTCGACGCAGTCGAAAATTTTCTCCAGAGCCAGCACCGCCTACGGTGCAGCGGCTAATACGCAAACCTCCGTGGTTGACGTGGCCATGCCTGGCGCTTTACCGGTAATGAACCGTGGCGCGGTTGAGCGCGCGATTCAACTGGGCTTAGCAATTGGTGGCAAGATTAATCGTAAGTCGATTTTTGCGCGTAAAAACTATTTTTACCCTGATTTACCTAAGGGCTATCAGATTAGTCAGTTTGAGCTGCCAGTGGTTGAAGGTGGGGTGATCGAGATTCAAGTTGGGGATGTCACTAAAAAAATTAATGTGACGCGTGCCCACTTGGAAGAAGATGCAGGCAAATCGGTACATGAAGACTGCAATGGCATGACTGGCATCGATCTAAACCGCGCCGGTACACCCCTGCTAGAAATCGTTTCCGAGCCAGAAATGCGCTCGGCGGCAGAGGCGGTGGCTTATGCTAAAGCCTTGCATAGTCTGGTGACTTGGATCGGCATTTGCGACGGCAACATGCAGGAAGGCAGCTTCCGTTGTGACGTAAACGTATCGGTACGCCCCGAAGGCCAAATCGAATTTGGCACGCGCCGCGAAATTAAAAACTTGAATAGCTTTAAGTTTATGGAACAAGCGATCAAGTTTGAAACGCAGTGGCAAATCGATCAGATCGAAGACGGGCATAAGATTCAGCAAGCCACCATTTTGTTTGATCCAGATAGCGGCGAAACACGCATGATGCGCAGCAAGGAAGACGCGCATGATTATCGCTATTTCCCTGACCCAGATTTGCCGCCATTGTGCATCTCGGAAGAATGGATTGAGCGCGTTAAGAGTGAAATGACCGAGCTGCCACAGCTAATGCGTGAGCGTTTTAGCACGCAGTATGGTTTATCTAGCTACGACGCCAGCACGCTGACCAGCTCTAAAGATATGGCGCTGTACTTTGAAGCCATGGTGGCCGCAGGTGCTGACGCCAAGCTTGCCGCTAACTGGATCATGGGCGATGTATCGGCTACGCTCAATCGTGAAGAAAAAACGATCAGCGATAGCCCAGTTTCTGCCGCGGCTTTAGCGGGCTTAGTGAAGCGGGTGATGGATAACACCATCAACAATAAAACGGCTAAAGACGTGCTGAAAAAGATGTGGGAATCAGGCGATGCAGCAGACGTTATTATTGAGCGCGATGGCCTGAAGCAAACCACCGATACTGGCGCAATCGAAGCCATCATCGATGAAGTGCTGGCGGCTAATCCTAAAGCGGTTGAAGAGTATAAGAGCGGCAAACTGGCCGCGATTAACTCCTTGATGGGCCAGTGCATGAAAGCCAGCAAGGGCAAAGCTAATCCAGCGATGGTGACTGAGATTCTGACCAAAAAGCTAAGTTGATCGTAGGGTGGGCACCTGTGCCCACGCGAGCAGAATTTACCTAAGCGCACACACATCGCTATGCGTGTGTGTTTAAAAAGGCTGCGGAGCGTATTTGAAACGTTGCTTTAGCATATACAGCTGCCGCGTGGGCACGGGTACCCACCCTACATTTTATGTGTTTAAGTTTTAGCTTTTTTCACAAAAATCCGCCTGAAGGTTGTTGCTTAAAAATTAGGCAGGCGTTAGAATGCGCGGCCTTTTACTGCGCCAGCAGACTATGCATATCGGCCCCTATCCCCTTGTAAATAATCTGATTGTCGCTCCCATGGCGGGTGTGACCGATCGGCCTTTTCGCATGCTTTGTAAGCGATTTGGCGCGGGGCATGCGGTGAGCGAGATGATTACTGCTGATAGCAGCATGCGCTCGCACAAAAAGACCTTGAACCGCGCTAATTTTGAAGGCGAACTTGCGCCGGTTTCTGCGCAAATTGCTGGATCAGACCCACAATTGCTGGCAGAAGCAGCTCGGCATAATGTGGCGCACGGCGCGCAGATCATTGATATCAATATGGGTTGCCCAGTTAAAAAGGTTTGCAATAAATTGGCAGGCTCCGCCTTGTTGCAAAATGAAGACTTAGTTGCCGATATTCTGCACGCCGTAGTGCGCGCGGTAGACGTGCCAGTTACACTGAAAACCCGCCTAGGCTTTGCCAATGGCGAAGAAAATATTATGCGCGTGGCCAAAATAGCCGAAGAAGCAGGGATAGCCGCGCTGGCTATTCATGGCCGAACGCGTGAAGATATGTACCTTGGCAATGCGCGCTACGCTTTGATTGCTCAGGTGAAACAATCCATTCAGATTCCTGTGATCGCCAATGGCGATATTGATAGCCCGCAAAAAGCCGCGCTGGTGCTTAAAGAAACCGGCGCAGACGCAATTATGATTGGGCGGGCCGCGCAGGGCAGGCCGTGGATTTTCCGCGAAATTGCCCATTATCTGGCCAGCGGTGAGTTGTTGCCCGCGCCAGAGGTTGTGGAGGTTCGCGATGTATTGCTCGGCCATCTTGATGATTTATACGCCTTCTATGGCGAGTACTCTGGTTGCCGTATAGCTCGTAAACATATTGCTTGGTATACCAAGGGATTGCGCGGCAGTAATGAGTTTCGCCAAGCGATGTATGCACAAGAATCAACCGCAGGGCAAGCAAATGCAACGCGCAGTTATTTTGATGGCTTGCTGATCTTGGGCGAGCGCTTGCAGTATGAAGATGTGCCAAAACAAAAAGAAAATCACAATGAATCGGGAGATTTATGAGTACTCAATCCGATCTAATTGCCGAGGCAATTTATGCTTCTCTCGACCAGTATTTCCAAGATCTAGACGGTGAACCGCCGTGCGCTATGTACGATATGGTCTTGGCTCGGGTTGAAAAGCCACTGTTAGAGTTAGTATTGGAGCGCGTAGAGGGCAATCAAACCCGAGCGGCCGATATGCTTGGAATTAACCGTAATACATTGCGTAAAAAGCTGCAGATTTACGATTTGCTGTAAGCAAATTTAAAACGTAATCGCGTGGCAAATAAAAAATTTAAACCCAAATCTTGAACCATGGAGAACACAGAGAGCACGGAGTTACACGGAAAAAACCATTTTTATGTTTTTAGGTTTTCTCTGTGTAACTCCGCGTCCTTCTTTGTGGTTCAAGGTTTGGGTTCGGTTTCAAATATTTAGTTGTTTATATATATACAGGGAAAAAACGATGAGCAAAATTACCCGCGCGCTGATCAGCGTATCCGATAAAACCGGTGTGCTTGATTTTGCCAAAGCCTTGGCGGCGCAAGGTGTCGAAATTTTGTCGACCGGTGGTACCGCCAAATTATTTAGCGACAACGGCGTGCCGGTGATCGAAGTGGCAGATTACACTGGCTTCCCTGAAATGCTGGATGGCCGTGTGAAAACACTGCATCCAAAAATTCATGGCGGCATTTTGGGCCGTCGCGATTTACCTGAACACCTTGCCACCATGCAAGAGCACGGCATCGGCAATATCGATCTGGTTTGTGTAAATCTCTACCCTTTTGAAGCGACCATTGCCAAGCCTGACTGCAGCTATGAAGATGCGATTGAAAATATCGATATCGGCGGCCCAGCCATGGTGCGCTCTGCCGCCAAAAACCACGCCCATGTAGCGATTGTGACTGATGCCAGCGATTACGCTGATCTAATCAAAGAAATGCAAGCCAACGATGGCGCTTTATTACTGGCCACACGTAAAGTATTGGCGAAAAAAGCCTTTAGCCATACCGCTGCTTACGATGGTGCAATTTCTAACTACCTGACTGCGCTGACGGTTGATGGCGAGAAAAAATCTTATCCAGATCGCCTAAATATGCAGTTCGTTAAAGTGCAAGATATGCGCTATGGCGAAAACCCACATCAAAGCGCTGCTTTTTACCGTGATATCGATCCCGCCGCAGGCAGCCTCGCTGCATACAAGCAATTGCAGGGTAAGGAATTAAGCTACAACAATGTGGCCGATTCGGATGCGGCATGGGAATGCGTGAAGCAGTTTGTAGAGCCTGCTTGTGTGATTGTGAAGCATGCCAATCCTTGCGGCGTGGCGGTGGGTGTGGATAGCTATTCAGCGTATCGCTTAGCGTTTGCAACCGATACCACTAGCGCGTTTGGCGGCATTATTGCGTTTAACCAGACGGTAGATGTGGATACTGCCGAGGCGGTATCTAAGCAATTTATGGAGGTGCTGATTGCTCCGGCCTATACCGCAGAAGCCTTAACACTGCTGGCTAAAAAGCAAAATGTTCGCGTGCTAGAAGTCCCCGTAGAGCAGGGCGCTAATCGCTTTGATGTGAAGCGTGTGGGTGGTGGCTTGTTGGTGCAAACTCCCGATACCCACATTTTGACGCTGAAAGATGTGAAGGTTGTGACTAAGCTACAGCCTACCGAGGCACAGCTTAAAGATCTGTTGTTTGCATGGAATGTCGCCAAATTTGTTAAATCAAACGCAATTGTATTCTGCGGCAAGGGCCAGACATTAGGTGTGGGCGCTGGCCAGATGAGCCGTGTGGATTCAACTAAAATTGCGGCCATTAAGGCCAAGAGCGCGGGTCTAGATTTACGTGGCTCGGTCGCCGCGTCTGATGCCTTTTTCCCTTTCCGCGATGGCGTGGATGTGATTGCTGAAAACGGCGTATCAGCGATTATCCAGCCGGGCGGCTCGGTGCGTGATGATGAAGTGATTGCGGCTGCAAATGAGCATGGTATTGCAATGGTGGTGACAGGTGTTCGTCATTTCCGCCATTAAGATTGGCCAGTAGATGACCTGAAAGCGGGGAAGAGACTCCCCGCTTATTGTGTTTATAGTATTTGATAGATTGTGCATTTTACTCAGTGGCTGGCCTTGGGGGCAGTGGTTTTCGCTTTGAAATATTTTGGTTGAAATGATGAAAAAACTGTTTGCCTGCCTTTGTCTGCTGATTGTCTTGCCTGCATCTGCGATGGATTGCTCCAATATGTGGGATTGGGCGACTGCTGCTTGCCAACGTGTGGATAAAATAAACCGAGAAGGCAAAAATGACTTGCTAGTCTCTGGTTACTCTTGGCATCAACGCTCAACTTACGACGAGGAGCTGCTCAGCTCATTTAATGAGTTTGCCTACGGCGGAGGGATTGGTAAGCGTATTGAAGATGAAAATGGCAACCAAGAATTTATCTACGGCATGATTATGGCCGATTCGCATGAGGACCCACAGTTGCAAGTAGGGTACATGAGGCTTTGGTTTTGGCCTGTTGCGGGCAAATTATCTGTGGGAGCGGGCATGTCGCTGTCTCTGATTTCACGTCAGGATGTAATTGGTGGGATTCCTTTTCCTGCACCATTACCTTTTCTGGCGGTGCGTTATGGCAAAGCTTCGGTCATGGGTACCTTTATCCCCCGCTTGAATGGTCAGCTTAATAACGGGAACGTTGGCTACTTGTTTGGCCGTTATGAATTCGATTAATTTTTATTGATGCTGGGATTGGCAAAGTGCCTGCTGGCAATTTGCTCTGTATATCGGGCTGTTACGAATTCGATTAATTGGAAATCTGCAAATGAATATTTTAGTGATTGGCTCGGGTGGCCGTGAGCACGCTCTGGCTTGGAAGATTGCCCAATCAGAACGTGTAGGCAAAGTGTTTGTCGCCCCAGGTAATGCGGGCACCGCACTAGAAAAAGATTTAATAAATGTTGATATCACTACAACAGCAGAACTGATTGCCTTTGCCAAGGCAGAAAACATCGCCATTACCGTGGTTGGCCCAGAAGCGCCGCTATCCAATGGCGTGGTCGATGCTTTCCGTGAAGAAGGCTTAAAAATCTTTGGCCCAACTCGCGCAGCGGCGCAGTTGGAATGGTCTAAAGACTTTGCCAAGGCCTTTATGCAACGCCACGGTATTCCCACTGCGGCATACCAAACCTTTGCAAGTAGCGATGAAGCGCACGCTTATATCAAAGCGCAGGGCGCACCTATTGTAATCAAGGCTGATGGCCTAGCCGCAGGTAAGGGCGTGGTGGTGGCGATGACGCTGGATGAAGCGCACGCTGCGGTTGATTCCATGCTTTCAGACAATAAATTTGGCGACGCGGGCGCGCGCGTAGTGATTGAAGAGTGCCTAGTTGGTGAAGAAGCCAGCTTTATTGTGATGGTGGATGGCAAAAATGTACTGGCTATGGCCTCCAGCCAAGATCACAAACGTCTACTAGACGGTGATGAAGGTCCGAACACCGGCGGTATGGGTGCGTATAGCCCCGCACCTGTGGTGACACCCGATGTACACGCCAAAGTCATGCGTGAAGTGATTATGCCTACCGTGCAGGGCATGGCGAAAGACGGCACAGTATTCACGGGCTTTTTATACGCGGGCTTGATGATAGATGCGCAGGGCAATCCTAAAGTGATCGAATACAACTGCCGCTTTGGCGATCCTGAAACCCAGCCAATTATGCTGCGTTTAAAGAGTGATTTTGTCACCTTGCTGGAGCATGGTGTGAATGGCACGCTGGATCAGATCGAAGCCGAGTGGGACCGCCGCGTGGCAATGGGCGTGGTAATGGCTGCGGCCAACTACCCAGAAACCCCGCGTAAAGGCGATTTAATCTCTGGCCTGCCAACCACTGCTTTAGAAGACGGCCATGTATTTCATGCGGGCACTACGCTCAATGAACAAGGTGAAGCCATCACCGCCGGTGGCCGTGTGCTCTGTGTAACCGCCTTTGGCGACAGCTTTAAAATGGCGCAAAAACGCGCTTATCAAATCTTGGCAGGCGTGTCATTTGCAGGCGCACAATACCGCAGTGATATCGGCTGGCGAGCGATTAGCCGTAAGTGATATTTAAATCGTTAGAGAAAAAAGCCATGCTCTTGCATGGCTTTTTTCTTGCCCTAGGATTCTGATACAGATCAATAAATGGTTGGGCTTGGATTGACGCATTATTTTGTAAGGGTGAAGATGTTGTAACAAAAACCGTTCTCATTGCCAAAACCATGACACTTGCTGATCTCCCTCTGAATACCCTTGCCAGAATTCTCTCCACCCAACTTTCCCCAGATTTAACTCAGCGGCTTGCGGCTTTGGGCCTGCATGCAGAGCGCGATATCGAGGTGATTCGCCGTGGTTTTCTTGGCGGGCCTTTGCAGCTGCGTGTGGCCAGTACCGAGTTTATGCTGAGGTGGGATGATGCCCGCAAAATTATGGTTTCGGTTTTACCACAGGCAGCAGCTGATCTGATTGCGGTGGCGGTATGAAGCGCGTTGCCTTAGTGGGAATGCCGAACACCGGTAAATCAACTTTATTTAACCGCATTACCGGTGGCACGGCCCGCACGGCCAATTGGCCAGGGCTGACGGTGGAGCTGGCTTCTAGCCGGATTTTGCTGGGCGGCGCTATGGTGCAGATGATTGATCTGCCTGGGATTTACGATTTAACGGGGGGAGCTGAGGATGAGCGGATTACTCAGACTTTCCTCAACCAAACGCCTTTAGATGCCATTTTATTGGTGCTGAATGCCACTCAGCTAGATAGACAATTGGTGTTGGCCTTGCAGCTTAAAGCCCTTGGTGCGCCGCTGATTATTGCGCTGAATATGAGCGATGAAGCCAAGCAGGCAGGGGTACAGATTAATCTGGCAGGGCTGGCTGAAGCGCTGGGCTGCCCCGTGTTAAAAATTAGCGCTAAACATGGCAATGGTGTGGCGGAGCTAAAAGACGCGCTTAACCGGCTGATCAGTAGTCATACCCCGCAGCAAATTCAACTTAGCCATGCGCCAGAATCGCACACCCTGCACCGAGCCGAGGCGCAGCTCTACACGCGTTTTATTCAGCGCCCCGCTATTTTACCGGCAGGCCCAACGGCGCTGCTGGATCGCTGGGTGTTGCATCCCTTGCTGGGCTTGCCGCTGTTTGTACTGATGATGTTTTTCCTTTTTCAGCTGACTTACGCCATTGGCGTGCCCTTACAAGATTTGATGAAAGGCGGTTTGGAGTGGTTTAAAACCGATATTTTACAAACAGCCACCGCTTCTTGGCCGCCTTTCTGGTCGGGCTTTTTGGTGGATGGGGTGTTTGATGGCCTCAGTACGGTACTGACTTTTATTCCGATTATTTTCCTGTTTTTTTGTCTGATGGCGATTATCGAAGACTCAGGCTATTTCTCGCGTGCGGCTTTTATGATGGATGGCCTGATGGCGCGTCTGGGCATGGATGGCCGTGGCTTTGTGATGCTGATGATGGGCTTTGGCTGCAATGTGCCTGCGCTAATGGGCACGCGGGTGATTCGGGATAAAAAGGCGCGTTTACTGACTATGCTGGCGATTCCTTTCTCGCTGTGTTCGGCACGTTTGCAGATTTTTCTATTTTTAAGCGGCGCATTGTTTAGCCCGCTGCAAGCGCCGTGGGTGCTGTTGTCACTGTATTTTGCGAGCATTTTTATCTCTATGGGCACGGCACTCTTGCTGCGGGGGCGCTTTAAATCAACCGAGCCATTTACGCTAGAATTACCGCCTTATCGCTTCCCTGTGCTGCGGCAGATCTTCTTGCGTGGCTGGGGCGAGGCGGCGGGCTTTGTACGGCTGGCCTCAACCATGATTGTGATTGGGGTGGTCTTGGTTTGGCTGTTGAGTAATTATCCAAACCCACAGCACAGTTATTCCGCCATGATTGCTGGATTCTTTCAGCCCGTGTTGTCCCCAATTGGCATTCAGGCCGAGCTATCGATCGCGCTGATGTTTGGTTTTGTAGCAAAAGAAGTGGTGTTGGGGGCGTTGGCGGTGATTGCTGGGCAGGATGGGCCAGCCTTGGCGCATCATTTGGCGCAAGTGCTAGACCCAGTGTCGGCATATAGCTTTATGCTATTTTCATTGACCTACGTGCCCTGTGTTTCTACTATTGCCGCCATGCGCAAGGAATCTAACAGCGTGGCGCTGACTACTTTTTCTGTGGTCTATTCTCTAGTACTGGCTTGGGTGCTGTCGTTTATCTTCTATCAGGGGGCGAGGGCGCTGGGGTTTTAAACATTCAGCAAGGGATTTTAATGAGCGATTTATTATTTCCAGACATCCAACCTCACCGCAGTGGTCGTCTTGCTGTGGATGATGTACACACCCTTTATTGGGAAGAATGTGGCAATCCCGATGGCGTACCAGTGCTGTTTTTGCACGGCGGCCCCGGCGGTGGGACTTCACCGATGCACCGGCGTTTTTTTGATCCAGCGCATTATCGTATCGTGTTATTTGATCAGCGCGGCGCTGGGCAATCCACGCCTTTGGGGGAGTATCGCAATAACACCACCGCTCATTTAATCGCCGATATTGAAGTTTTGCGCCAGATGCTGGATGTGCAGCAGTGGCTGGTGTTTGGCGGTTCTTGGGGATCAACCCTTGCGTTGGCCTATGGTGAGGCGCATCCCGAGGCGTGTTTGGGCTTTATCTTGCGTGGGATATTTCTCTGCACCAAGGCCGAGGTGGATTGGTTTGTGAATGGCATTGGCCATTTTTACCCAGAAGTCCACGCTGAATTTGTTGCACAGGTGCCAGAAGCTGGGCGGGGAAATCTACTGGAAGCCTATAGTCAGCAGCTCTTTAATGACGACCCCGCCGTTTATTTACCCGCTGCCCGTGCGTGGAGCCGCTATGAAGGCAGCTGCCTATTTTTAGAGCCGCAAAGCAGCACCATTGCTCAGTTTGAAACCGATGCCGTTTGTACCAGCTTAGGCCGCCTTGAGGCGCACTATATGCGCTATGGCGCGTTTATGGATGAAGACCAGTTGGTGCAGCAGGTAGGCAAGATTCGCCATCTGCCAGCGGTGATTATCCAAGGGCGTTACGATGTAATTTGCCCGCCCAAATCGGCTTATCGCCTGCATCAAGCTTGGCCTGAGTCCACTTTGCATATCATCCCCGATGCGGGTCATGCCGCAATGGAGCCAGGGACTGCTACGGCATTAATGAAAGCGACTGAGGAATTTAAATTGCAGGGGAAGTTTTCTTAAAAGGGATGGTGCTCTGGGGTGAGTTTTTTGTTCGTAGCAGTGAATCAAAGGCAAAAAGAGCTTAAGACCTTTTTAGTGCCTTCGGCACGTTGATTTTGGTGCGGACGTCCCGCTGGACCTTCCTTTCTTGCGCGGCCAAGAAAGGAAGCGAAAGAAGGCCGCCCCTAAAACACGAAGGCCCCTCGCTGCGGACAGCGGCGTTGTGTCAACTCGCTTCGCTCAAACACGAATTGACGACTACCCCGCCCCGCTTGTTCCTCGCTCGGCGTGTTTTCAGGGGACTTTTAAAAGCCCCGCGCAACGAGTCGCGATGTAAATCCAGTCGCCTAAATTTGAAAATGCTCAAACCTCAACCTCAACCTCAACCTCAACCTCAACCTCAACCTCAAACCTCAAACCTCAAACCTCAAACCTCAAAGCAAACAGTTTGTTTTCCCTTTGTTTTTCTCCGTGAAACTCCGCGTTCTCCGTGCACTCCGTGTTTCAAGATTTGGGTTTGGGTTTACCCAACAACAAAACTACTTCTCTTCTTTATCCTCAGGCTTTTTAGCTCTTGGGTGAGTTCGGTCGTATTCTTGTGATAGATGTTGGTAATCAAGGTGGGTATAGACTTGGGTGGTGGCGATGCTGGCGTGGCCGAGCAGCTCTTGCACGGCGCGTAAATCGTGTGAGCTTTGTAGTAAATGGCTGGCGCAGCTATGGCGCAGTTTGTGGGGGTAGAGTGGCTCCTTGATATTGAGTTTGGTTTCCCAATATTTAATCCGCAGTTGCACCGCGCGGGTGCTGAGCGTGCCGCCATTTTTGCCCACAAAAACCGTATTATCTTTGGGGCTTAGCTTGGGGCGCTCGAGCAGCCAGCGGCGGATTGCTTCGCAAGCCACGCTGCCTACCGGTACTTGCCGAGTCTTGCCGCCTTTCCCCGTGACCACCGCCATGCCGTGGTTTAAATCTAAATCAAGTAAGTTAATCGATACCAATTCAGCCACCCGCAGGCCAGAAGAGTAAGCCAGCTCAAAGATGGCTTTATCGCGGCAAGCTAGGATTTCCTCATCGGGCATGTTTTCTAAAAAGCCCGATGTATCGTCAATGGTCATCGCGGCAGGGAGTTTCTTTGCGGTTTTGGGCGGCTTTACGCCATCAGCGGGGTTCATGGGCCAGTGAAAATCTCGGCACATGAGGCGATAAAATGTGCGCCATGTAGAAAGGGTGCGGGCAATGGTTCTGGCCGATAAGCTGCGGCTGGTAAGCTTACGCACATAACCACGAATTTCCTTAGGCGTGAGCGCTGCTAAATCATGGCCAACGGCACATTCCAATAAGGTGGCCATATCGCGCTGGTAGGCGGCCCGTGTATGCTCGCCCGCGCCTTTTTCCCCTTCTAAATATTGGACAAAGTGCAGGAGCATGGCTTGTTTGACGCGGAGTTGTTCTGCGTTTTCATCCGCTAGTATGCTAGTGGTGTCTTCCCTGCTTAGCGGAATAAGACGCTCCGTGGTGGCTTGCATCACACTTCTTCAGTTAGCAGCATGGGCTCGTCATTTGGCTCAAACTGAGGCACGGCACGGCGAATAGATGCGGAGACTAAATCAGATAGGCGCTGCAAATACAGCGTGCCCATATCAGGGTAAAAGCGTTCAATATCTTCGCTGGCCATCACCAGTATGCCAAATGGCTCGCCGCTACCAATGCGCAGCGCAAACTGAGCGAAGGATTTTAACGTGTTGGCTTCGCATTCAAACCATGCTTGTACTTCATCGGTTACATAGGGGCCGCAGTAAGGCGACACCAAGTTCTGCGCCAGTTTTTGTACCGCCTCGCCAACGGGGGCAAATTCGCGCAGATTACAATCGCTATCTAGCCACAGCCGCAGCGCAATATGCGGCACGCCAAAGCGGTGCTGCAGATGGTATTCCAGTGTGCCTATCATGCTGGCCAGATCGTCGGCTTGCATCAAACTAACGCTAAGTTGGTGCAGTTTTTCAGATATATGATCGTTTTCTTCACCAAACTGCAGCAGATCGCCTAGGCGCAGCTCAAGCGAGCGATTTTTTTCACGTAAGGTGAGTAGCTGCCGTTCCGCCAGCGAAATCGCTTGGCCACGGTGGCTGTGAGGCACGTAAATTTGCGCCAGCTCGTCGGCGTATTGATCAAAAAATGCGGGGTTGTCTTTAAGCCAAGCGACAATTTCATTGGGCTGCATATTGTTCTCCAAGGTTGCCAAGGCTGATCTCACCATTAAATACCGTTACCGCAGGGCCGCTCATCCAAACTGCTTCGCCTGTTTGCCAGCTAATAGTCAGCTCACCGCCATGGGTGATCACACGAACACTGGGGTTGAGTAAGCCACGGCGAATACCTGCCACGACAGCCGCGCAAGCGCCTGTGCCACATGCTAGGGTTTCGCCTGCTGCGCGTTCAAATACCCGTAGTTTAATTTGGTCTCGATTCACGATTTGCATAAAGCCGACGTTAACCTTGGCTGGGAAGCGCGCATGCGTTTCAATTTTGGGGCCAAGGCTGGCAACAGGGGCGGTTTCTACATCGCTGACTACTTGTACGGCATGCGGGTTGCCCATCGATACCACGCTGATATCAATACTCTGCCCATCTACATCTAGCGGATGAATGATTAGATCTGCATCGCTGATAAAGGGGATTGCTGCTGGGGCAAATTGCGGCACGCCCATATTCACCGTAACATTGCCATTGTCCTCTAGACGCGGGTAAATCACCCCTCGCGCGGTGCTGACGGCAATTTCACGTTTATGGCTTAGGCCTTTATCAAACACAAAACGGGCAAAACAGCGTGCGCCATTGCCGCATTGCTCTACTTCACTGCCATCATTATTAAAAATGCGGTAGCTAAAGTCGATATCGGGCAGATTGGAGGCTTCTACTAATAAAAGCTGATCAAAACCAATGCCAAAATGCCGATCGCCTAATTGCTGGATGGTGGTGCTATCTAGCTGGATGTCTTGATTGACCCCATCAATCACCATAAAGTCATTACCCAGACCTTGCATTTTAGTGAACTGAATTTTCATATTACTGGCGCGCCGCTGAATGATTTTACTAAAGGTAAACGGTGCAGAAGTTTATGGCAATCCATTACTCACATTCCTTAATGCATTTAGATCTAAATCGTTAAAGATTTAGGATTTTCTGCGCAATATCAGCGTTAAGGTATTTTCCTACGCGCCTTAAACGCAAATAGCCAGTACTCGTCTGGGTGAGGGCAAAGCTCGATCAGGTCTTGCTCGGCAAGGCCACGTAAGCGCCACATGGCGAGCACATCGCTGCGAAAAAAATCGCTGCTGGTGGATATCCAGCGGCTAGCAATCTCGCTGCAAGGTAGATAGTTTTCTTCGATAAGTGCCAGCATTTCTGCATCAAGTGCGGTTTGGGTGTGGTGGTGAAAGCTGCTGCCGTTCCAGCCGCGAAAGGCGCTGGGCTGCTGGCGGATGGCTTGCCATTCGCTGGCTAATTCTTGCAGCAAGGCAGGTGATAGCGTTTGGCTGTTGGTGGCTTGAATAATGGGCAGTGGCATTAGGCTGAGTGGCACTTGCCCTGCAATATAGCTGTTTAGCCCCGTGCTATCAGGCGAGAGGAGTTTAAAAGTTTGTTGGGTTTTATAGCGCCACCACGCCAATCTGCGCAGTAAAAGTGCCTCACCGCATGAGTTCCCTATCCATAGAGTGAGATCTGCGGGCAGAGAGGCAAGCTGGGCGTTGCCAGCGGGCAGCACATCGTTAAAATCAAAGCTGGATTGCGGGAATACTGCGTCCCAAAAATGCACTCTGGCCGCTGGGTAGGCGTCATCAATATCGATCAGCGGCCCAACGGCTAGATCATCGCGGTGGATGCGGATATCGGCATAGGGGCCTAGGCTGATTCGTAGTAGGTCTGCAGCGCAATCGCCTAAGACCAGATGGCAGCTCACAGGCATAGCTGTAGATATTCAATCTTGATACAGCGATTCATCACCACAAACAAGCCCGCCGCCTTGGCGCGTAATGCTGCGGCTTCATTAATAATGCCGAGTTGAATCCAGATTGCGGGGATTTGCAACTGGATGGCCTCATCCACAATGGCATCAATTTGATCGCTGGCCCGAAACACATTCACTAAGTCTACTTTCCCTGGGATATCGCTAAGGCTGGCGTAGGCGGTTTCGCCCAATACGCTTTCGGTATAAGGGCGCACGGGAATAATATGAAAGCCGGCTTTTTGCATGATGGTAGACACGCCAAAGCTAGGCCGATCAGGCTTGGGTGATAGGCCGACTACAGCGATGTGGTGAATGTTTAGTAGAAACTCACGAATTTCGTCATCACTAGGGTTTTGGAAGGACATGAGAGAATCCTCTGTAGATTGGGTTCTTATTTTTTAAAAATATGTGACCACAGAGCGCACCGAGTTAAAAACATGAGGCGGATTGTTTTATCTGAGCTTGCCGATTTGTTTGGGCTTTGCCGCGTGGGCACAGGTGCCCACCCTACGATTTCTTTTGTCTTTTATAAACTGTCCAAAACCATAATCCCATCGGCTTCAACCAGCGCGCCCTTGGGTAAGGCTGCGGCTTGGACTGCGGCTCGGGCGGGGTAGGGCTCGGTAAAATACTGGCCCATGATGTCATTTAGGGCGGCAAAGTTGCTGAGGTCGGTAACAAATACCCCTAGCTTAGCAATATTTTGCAGATCCCCACCTGCTGCCTGACATACTGCACGCAAATTTTGAAAGACTTGATGGGTCTGTGCAGTAAAGCCTTCAGCCAAAATGCCACTGCTTGGGTCAAGGCCAATCTGGCCAGATAAATACACGGTATTGCCGATTTTTACGGCTTGCGAATAAGTGCCAACGGCTTTTGGGGCTTGCTCGCTTTGGATAATCGATTTTTTCATATCAAGACTCATTTTGGCCTCTGAATAACAAAACGCTCGCCTACTACCGCATAGTCTGGCCCGCCAAGGCGCGATAAAGGATCGAGTGGCCCAGGATGGATACGGCCATCAACCAGTAAATCATCGGCCACGCCAAGGTGCACTACTTCTAGTAGGATTAAGTCTGCCACAACGGGGTCGCCCACTTCGATGTGCATATGTAGGCGGCACTCTAGCGCCACGCCACAATCGGCAAGGCGGGGTGGTTTTACTGCAATAGATGGCGTAAGCGCTAAGCCTAGGGCGGTGGCTTCACTTTCATTGGGGCCAAAAGCGGCGGCGCTGGCGTTGACTTGCGGGGCGTGGCCACGGGATGGCAGATGCACAACACATTCACCCGTTTGCAAAATATTGCGCGCGGTGTCTTTAAGCATGGCATTGTCGTGGCGGCGATTAATGCTGACCGATACAATCATCGGCTCGTTAGAAACAATATTAAAGTAGGAAAACGGCGCAACATTCACGATACCAGCGGTATTTTGGCTGTTTATCCACGCAATAGGGCGAGGCACAACGCAATCGCTGATTAAAGCGTACTTTTCATCGGGTGATAACGCCGATATGGTTAGTTCCATGCTTGTTGCCCTAAGTGTATTAAGCATAAATGGGGGCATAAGTGATTAACTCAAGCCACATAGATTTCTAGTATTGTTATAGCTTGCGGCAATATGCTGGTCTACATGATGATCGTATAAGCTGATGCTTGTTGTTGCCGCATATTAGAGTAAGCCCTGCATTCCACATAAGGCTTTGATTTATCTTAAATACCGCAAACGCGCGGGTAAACCTGCATTAATCGAGCCTATATGATTCAAAATTGTTTTTATCAGCAATGCTATGTAGAATCACGCCCCCTTTTGCCGTTCGGATCAGGCCTGTGACTTCTCCTTCTTTTGCTCGTGCCTGCGGCATCGATTTTGGTACTTCTAATTCCACGGTGGGCTGGGTACGCCCAGGGGCTAACACCTTGATTTCTTTGGAAGATGGTAAGGCCACATTGCCATCCATGGTGTTTTTTAATGCCGAAGAAGATTCCGTTTGCTATGGCCGAGCCGCCATGGGCGAATATTTAGAGGGCTATGAAGGGCGCTTGATGCGCTCTTTAAAAAGCCTCTTGGGCAGCAGCTTGATTGATGCGCAAACCGAGGTGAATGGCCGAGCCTTGCCGCTGCGTGGCTTACTGGCAAAATATATTGGTGAACTTAAGCTGCGGGCGGAAACAGCGGCAGGCAGGCCGTTTGAGCAGGCTGTCTTTGGCCGCCCAGTACATTTTGTAGATGACGACGCGGCAGCCGATGCGCAAGCCGAAAAAACCCTCGCCGAGATTGCCTATCAGGTGGGGTTTAAAGAAATTAGTTTTCAGTTTGAGCCGATTGCGGCGGCTTTTCATTACGAGTGCAGCATTCAAAAAGAAGAGCTGGTGCTGATTGTGGATATTGGCGGCGGTACTTCAGATTTTTCTTTGGTGAGATTATCGCCAGAGCGGGCGCAGTTGCTGGATCGCCGCGAAGATTTGCTGGCCAGTGCTGGCGTGCATATTGGCGGTACAGATTTTGATAAGGCGCTGAGCTTAGCGGGTGTAATGCCTTTGCTTGGCTATAAAACGCGGCTTAAAAATAACTCAGAAGTCCCCTCTGGCACTTTCTTTAATCTGGCGACCTGGCACACCATCAATTTTGCCTACACCCGCCGTTCTTGGACTGATTTAGTCGATGTTTACCGCGATGCACTAGAGCGGGATAAATTAGATCGATTAATGAGCCTGATCGAGCAGCGTGCTGGTCATTGGTTAGCAATGCAGGTAGAAGACGCAAAAATTGCCTTATCAGCAAACGAGCGCACCATCCTAACGCTGGATCGCTTGGAAGACGGCTTGACGCATGAGCTAAGCCGCGCAGAGTTTGATACTTCGATTGAGCGTTTGGTTGATAGCGTAGAAAAAACCGTTACCGGCTTGCTCTCCACAGCAGGGGTACGTGTAGAGCAGGTCGATACCGTGTTCTTTACCGGTGGCTCCAGCGGCGTGCCGCTATTACGCAGCCAAGTTGCCGCGCTCCTGCCCAATGCGCGTCATGTAGAAGGTGATTTATTTGGCAGTATCGGTACGGGCTTGGCGGTGGAAGCGGCAAGGCGGTTTGGCTGATTGGCCGTTGCTTTGTAGAGCGGGCACAGCTTGATCGTGCCCACGCGGTGTGCATGGACGCGTGGGCATAAAAGCATGCCCACCCTACATTATTCTCGCTTTTAAGGTTTTCTCCGTGTTCTCTGTGTCTACAGATCTTAGGTTTTTCCTTATTTCACCGCTTTGCTTTGATAATCAAAAACTTAGCGTTCTGAGCGATCTGCTCGATTTGCCTGAAGTTTTTCTTTAACCCCACCTGATAGTCTAAATGCCGGTTTGCCACTATCCATAATTCGCTATTGGCGCTCATGCACTCTTTGGCCTGTGTAAACATGCTCAGCGCAATATCCGTGGTAACGGTGTTTTGCTGATGAAATGGCGGGTTAATCAGAATCAGCTCAAAAACCTGCTGATTTGCCACGGCACTGGCAAGGCCATCGCCGTGTTGAATCTGGTAGGTGGCGTTTGGAAAGTTAGCAGTAAAGCTGAGCCTTGCCGATGTCACTGCCGCAAGAGATTCATCAAATAAGTGCAGCCCTGCCACGGGGTGGAGGCGGTGGTAGGCAAGGGATAGCAGGCCATTGCCACAACCTACGTCGGCCACCGAATCTACCTTGGGCAAACGATCAAAATGCTCAATAAAAAAGCGCGAGCCAATATCTACTTTTTGCTCGGCAAAAACACCTGGCGCATTGTGGAATGTTAGGTTTAGCTCGGGCATGGTTTGTAGATATGGGCTAGTTACAGCTTGGCTTGGCCGCAGGCGGGCTTGGTACATACGCGCTTTACGCTGCGTGGGCAGGTATTCCACCTCGTCGCAATAATCCTTAATTATCGCCAGATGCCCATTGCTCACGTGCTTTTGCATGCCGGAGAAATACAGTGTTAAAGGCTCGCTGATGTGGTTTGCTGCCTGCTGTAGCTGTGCGGCAAATAAAGAAAGCGATTTTGGCAGTTTAACCAGCGCGTAGCTAATAGCTTGCCCCGTGTAAGCCTCAAAGCTTTGCTGGCTATTGATTTCAATGGCGTGGCGTGAGCACCATGAATCGTTGATATGCGTAATCAGCGCAGCGGAGCGTAGGCTCGCGGCAGAGTGCAGCGCACCAAAGCTATCATTAATCAGCAAAATGGGGGCATCGGCACGGATAAATTCAGCCAGGTATTCATCACTGGCATCCCATGCACGTAAGTCTTTGGCGTGTTTAGCTGGGTAGCGCTGCAGGCTGAGCGCGGCAAAATCGATAGTGCTGGCGGACATTTTTATTCTTTATCAATGATGCCAGGCTCAAGGCTCTGGCTAAAATAGCGATTCTACCAGCTGCGGGTAGCGGATCGGCAGCCAGTAGGTTTATTGCCGCTGCAAAATGGCAAGTTGCCACTGGCTGCTAATTGCTATTAGAAAAATTTTAATTAGTCATCCCCGAATTTTTTATCGGGGGATCCAGCGTAAACACTGGATTTCCGCTCGCGCGGGGATGACGAAATTGAATAAACCAGAGTTTACTTAGGAAAACCATTCTAACCCTCGCTTTTACGCGAGGGTTTTTTTACGGCTTTAGCCCGCCGAGGCTAGTGGTTTTAGGTTTAAATCTTACAATATTGGATTTGCTGGCGCTGGTTTTGTTTGCCATTGTTTTATGGTTAAGTGTTTGTATTTAAATGAAATATTTAAAATTAATAGAGCGCTTTTATTTACTTCGCGCCCGATACGCCGGTTTTTTGCCGCAGGCAAGGCACTATTTGCTTACAGATTATTGATCTCCATCAAATGGCTTATTTGTCGAAAATATAAAATATTTCGAAATTATTGAAATATTCGACAAAGAGGCCGAGCATGTCTAGTACTGAAGCTAGCCCCAAAATTGGGGTGTCAACCTTTGTCATGATCACCGCTGCCGTTGTAGTAAGCGTTCGTACGCTGCCTATGACTGCGCAGCCAGGGATGATGACGATTTTCCTAACCTTGGCTGCGGCCTTGTTGTTCTTGGTTCCTACGGCCTTAGTGGCCGCAGAGCTGGCAACAGCTTGGCCACAAGATGGTGGGATCTTTATTTGGGTGCGTGAGGCCTTTGGCGAGCGCCTAGGTTTTGTGGCTGTTTGGATGCAGTGGATTCAAATGGTGTTCGGGATGACATCAATCATCATGATCATCGCCGCCACCATCGCCTATGTAGTTGATCCGGCTTTGGCTAGCAATAAATACTTTATGTTGGGAATGATTCTGCTGGTGTGGTGGGGCTGCACGCTGGTGAATCTGCAAGGGGTTAAAACCCTAGGCTGGGTTTCTACCATTTGTGTGAGCTTGGGTGTGTTCTTGCCAGGGATTGTGCTGATTATTGCCGGTATTGCCTATGTACTAGGCGGTAATCCCATCATGACCGATGTGTCTTTTAGCATGTCGAATATGATCCCACACTTTAGCGATGCCGGTACTTTAGGTCTGTTTATCGGCTTTATCTTCGTGGTGATGGGGATGGAAGTCTCCGCCTCGAATGTGTCTTCTATTAAAGACGCGAAACGTAATTATCCGATTGCCATCATTTTGGTGTCGATCATCATGGTTTTCCTCTCGGTTGTTGGCTCTGCTGCGATTTTTGTAGCGATTCCTAAAGAGCAAATCTCGATGACTGCCGGTTTGATGCAGGCGTTCGAGCTCTACTTCACTAAATGGGGCATGCCTTGGTTAGCTCCGGTGATGGGTTTATCCATTGCGCTGGGTCTGATTGGTCAGGTTAATTCTTGGGTGCTTGGCCCGGTACGTGGCCTACAAGCCACGGCTAATTCAGGTGCATTACCTGCCTTCTTGCAAAAATCAAACAAGCACGGCGTGCCCGTTACCTTGGTCATCATCCAAGCGGTTGCCATTAGCTTGGTCGGCGTGTTGATCACTGTGATCCCTGATGTAGATAACTTCTACTTTATGTTGATGGGGCTGACGGGGCTGGTTTATCTGGTGGCCTATCTGATTATGTTTGCCGCAGCCATCTGGCTTCGCTACAAACGCCCAGATATTGAACGCAGCTTCAAAGTACCTGGTGGCAATTTAGGCATGTGGATCGTTTCCGGCATGGGTTTTGTGATGTCGCTGCTCGCTGCTTACCTTGCGTTTATTCCACCTGGCAGCTTTAAAGGCTCCGCATCGGGTTACTTCATGTTTCAGCTGATCGGGCTGATCGTGATGCTGGTGATTCCCTTCCTTGTCTATGCCTACGGCCAAAAAGACAAATTACATCAAGCGAAAAAACTGCAAGTTGTGGCTGCAAATAAGGCCGCCAAGCAAGAAGCACTTGATGAGCAACACGCTGCTGCGCACTAAGCGCCGGCTCAAAATTAATTAATCAGGAGTTCAAAATGTTTAAAACCTCAATGAACGTTGATGCGCTGTTTCTTGGCCCAAAATCAGAAAATCGTGAATTCTTTAAAGAAATGGTCGATTACGCAGTGGATGAGCATATTCACTGGCGTGCAGATTTTCACCCAGAAGATGCGCCATTATTGTCTCCAATGGACCAGCATCAGCCAGATTTCCGTAACACGCTGTACCGCACCGAAGGCATTTTGCGTCAGTTGTCTTCCAAGCTAAAAACCACTTCAGTGCCTTGGTTCTCACCGCGTTATTTGGGCCATATGAATGCCGATACGCTGATGGTTTCCAATATCGCTTATGTGATGACCATGCTTTACAACCCAAACAATTGTGCGCATGAAGCGTCGCCTACGACTACTGAGCTTGAGTTGGAAGCGGGCCGTGATCTGTGTGCGATGTTTGGTTACGACGTACAAAAATCATGGGGCCATATTACTTCTGGCGGTACGGTGGCTAATTACGAAGGCGTTTGGGTTGCCCGCAATCTAAAATCCCTGCCTTTAGCTATTGCTCAGCATGCAAAAGCCAAAGATTTAGTGGCTGGCATGAGCGAAAAGCAATTGTTGAATATGTCACCCACAGCGATTCTAGATTTATCTGATGAGCTAAAAAAACGTGGTCTGTTTGAAGAAGTGCGTGCGCTGACGGTACGTGGCGTGGGTGTGCAACAAGGCCAATTGGGTAAATTCCTAGTGCCGATGTCTAAGCATTATTCATGGATGAAAGCCATGGATGTGCTGGGTATTGGTCAGGAGCATATTGTTCCGCTGCCAGTGGATGAAAACTACCGCACTGACGTTGAAACAATGCGCGCCATTACCTTTAAATTGATCGAAGCAGGTACGCCTATCCTCGGTATGGTGGCCGTAGTAGGTACCACCGAAGAAGGCTCGATCGATCATGTGGATGAAGTGATCAAGCTGCGCCGCGAATGTGAAGAAAAATACGGCGTGTCTTTTTATGTGCACGTAGATGCAGCCTACGGTGGTTATGTTCGCTCGATGTTCCTTGATGAAAACAGCAAATTCATGGAATACGATGCACTGATTGCCCGTTATCGCGCCGAAGATATTATCCCTGAAGGCGTAACTTGGCCTAAGCGTGCGGTGTATGAAGGCTTTAAAGCCATGTCTGAAGCCGATTCAATTACGGTTGATCCGCACAAAGCTGGCTTTATTCAATACGCTGCCGGTGCGGTATGTATGAAAGACAAGCGCATTGTTGATCTGATCTCCTACCACGCGGCCTATGTATTTGAAGAAGCCGACGATGCGGGTGAAGAACAAAATGTGGTGCTGGGCTCATCCATTATGGAAGGCTCTAAAGCCGGTGCAACTGCAGCAGCAGTATGGGCAGCGCATCGCTTAGTGCCACTGAATATTTCAGGTTATGGCAAGGTGATTGGCCGCGGGATTGTGACTGCAGATTGGTTTGCACAAAAGCTAGCTATGACAAAACCCATTGTGGTGGGCAATCGTCGCTTTGAATTGCGTCCGCTGATGCACCCAGATTTCCATATGGTGAACTTCACCTTTAAAGAAATCGGCAATCCAAGCTTAGAAGACCATAACCGTCTGAATCAACGTATGTATGAAGTGTGCTCTTACTCATCGGGCCGCACTTATAGCAATGATTTCCTGACTTCATCCACCTCGCTGGCTTTTGATGAATACGGCGATACACCGTGGATTTACGCAGAAAGCCGTGGCTTTAGCCGTAAAGAGTGGGATAAAACACGTAGCGTGTACATCTTGCGCTCTGCCGTGATGACTCACTTCTTGCGTGATCCGCAAGGCTTTGAAGATTACTGGGCTAATCTGCGTGAAATCTTCGCAGAAAAACTAGGTCATATCATCGATATGGAAGCCAAAGAAGCAAACCAACTTAAGGCAGCTTAAGTAAATCCCGCAAAAACCCGCCTCAGCCGAGGTGGGTTTCGTTGCCATCGAAGAGATCAATGTTTCTATTCAAATTAATTATCAGATCAATCCGCCTATTTGTGCGCGATGATTGAAAGGCCTTGCTATGTTCGCGATTAATTTCAAAGCGGTGGGCGCTACTTTGCTGATTTCCGGCACCATGCTGGGAGCAGGAATGCTGGCATTGCCACTGGTATCATCAGGAATGGGCTACACCTATGCCAGTTTGGCCTTGGTTTGTATCTGGCTACTGATGACTTATACCGCATTAATGTTGTTGGAAGTCTCGCTGGCCTTTCCTGAGGGCAGTGGTTTTGATGTAATGGCCCAAAGTTTGTTCGGCAACAAAGGTTTGTGGATTATCAATGCCTCTTTGTTACTGCTTTTATATGCGCTTTCTGGTGCGTATATCTCTGGTGCGGCCTCGTCTTATACCTCAAATATTAAGCAATATTTGGGAATCAATATCCCTTCCGCTGTGGTTGCAGCCATCTTTACCCTGCTGATCGGCTCAATTGTTTATATGAGTACCGGCGCAGTAGACCGCGTTAATCGCGTACTGTTTAGCTTGAATGTCTTTATCTTCTTTGCCATGGCAATCACTATTCAGCCCTATGTAAATCAAGGCAATTTAAATAATACCCAGGATTCCAGTCGCTATATTTATGCGGCTTTTCCGGTGTTTATAACTGCCTTTGGCTTTCACGGCAGTATTCCTAGCATGGTGAAATATATTGGCCGCGATAAACCACAAACGCTGCGCAATATTTTTATCCTTGGTGGGCTAATTCCACTCTTGGTCTACGGTATTTGGGAATATTGCAGCCTCGGCCTTGTGCCTAGAATGGGGGAGAATAGCTTTTTGACGCTGGCAGAAAATCAAGGCTCGGTGGGAATGTTCCTTGATTTCATCCATGCCAGTACTAGTAATCGTTGGATACCTAGCTTAATTAGTTTGTTTTCATCCATTGCCTTGTTTACCTCTTATCTTTGCGTCTCTTTAGGCCTGTTTGATTCAGTGGCGAGCAGCGTAGGTTGGAAAGACTCTAAGCATGATCGCTTGATTACCGCATTGGCCACTTATCTTCCACCGTTTGTATTTGCATGGATTTACCCAGAAGGCTTTGTATTAGCGCTGGGAGCTGCCGCGATTTTTTTATCCATACTGGCAATTTTATTCCCCGCACTGGCGCTGTATAAATTGCGCAGCCAAGCCACATACCGCACGGATTGGCGCGTCCCCGGCAATACCTGCTCATTTTGTACCGTGACGACGATGGGGCTGTGCATCATTGTTTTTCAAATTATGAAAATGCAGAATTTATTACCGATTTGCTGATCCCCGCTTACTTATTGTTTAGATGGAGCATGCTATGAAAGAGTCAAATTTAATCAGCCAGCTACAAGAGCGTGGCTTGATCGCTCAGGTGACCGACGCCGAGGCCTTGGATGCTTTGCTCGCTCAAAAATCAATCACGCTGTACTGTGGTTTTGACCCAACGGCCGATAGCTTGCACCTTGGTCATTTGGTGCCTTTGCTGGCTTTAAAACGCTTTCAGATGGCGGGCCATCGCCCGCTGGCGCTGGTGGGCGGTGCCACCGGTATGATTGGCGATCCTAGCTTTAAAGCCACTGAGCGCTCGTTAAACACCCCTGATGTGGTGGCGGGCTGGGTAGATAAAATTCGCAAGCAAGTCTCGCCCTTTCTAGATTTTGACTGTGGTGCCAATAGTGCCGCCATGGTGAATAATAATGACTGGTTTGCAGGTATGGATGTGCTGAGCTTCTTGCGTGATATTGGTAAGCACTTTTCGGTGAATGCCATGATTAATAAAGAATCGGTAAAGCAAAGGCTGAATCGTGACGAAGTGGGTATCTCATTTACCGAGTTTGCCTACAGCTTGCTGCAAAGCTATGACTTTGCCGTGCTGAATAAAAGCCACGATTGCCAGCTGCAATTAGGTGGCTCGGATCAGTGGGGAAATATCACGGCGGGAATTGATCTGACGCGCCGCATGAATCAGCAGCAGGTGTTTGGTATTACCATGCCGCTGATTACCAAATCGGATGGTACTAAATTTGGTAAGAGCGAAGGCAATGCCATCTGGCTTGATCCTAGCAAATGCTCGCCATACAAGTTTTACCAGTTCTGGTTGAGTACCACCGACGACGACGTATACCGCTTTATGAAATACTTTACCTTTATGTCTTTGGCTGAGATTGATGCGATTGAGGCGGCAGACCGCGCCAGTGGCAGCGCGCCACAGGCACAGCGTATTTTGGCGGAGCATGCCACCGAGCTGGTGCATGGTAAGGCGGCTTTGGAGGCGGCTAAGCGGATTAGCCAGAATCTATTTGCAGAAGATCAAAGTGCTTTAACCGAAGAAGATTTTCAGCAATTAGCACTAGATGGCGTTCATCATATCGAACTGGGTTACACAGAAACTAGCTTGGCTGATGCTTTGGTTGCCGCAGAGCTTGCTAGCTCAAAAACCCAAGCGCGTAGTTTTATTGAAAGCGATGCAGTGAGTATTAATGGCCAAAAGGTAAGCGATGTTGCTTACCATATGGGGGCGATCAACCATTGCTTTGGTAGTTATACCCTGCTGAGGCGTGGCAAAAAGAACCATTGCTTGATTGTTTGGAAGTAATTGTTTTACTGATCAATAGTCAGTAAATTGAATCACCATTCTGTATGGCTTTGCCTTGCTAGGATGGTGATTTTTTTATGTGTTTTTATGCCGCAACTTTTACGTGCATTGCACTATTTTTGGATCTCTTATGAATATTCTTTCTATTCAATCGCATGTGGTGTTTGGCCATGCTGGCAAT
This sequence comes from Iodobacter sp. CM08, assembly GCF_033446605.1. Classification (NCBI taxonomy): domain Bacteria; kingdom Pseudomonadati; phylum Pseudomonadota; class Betaproteobacteria; order Neisseriales; family Chitinibacteraceae; genus Iodobacter; species Iodobacter sp. CM08. The sequence goes on from NZ_JAWQUO010000001.1 coordinate 143,154, forward strand.
AGTGCGGCAGTGTTTCCAATGCAATGTATGGGGGCAAATGTTTGGCCGCTCCATACAGTACAGTTTTCTAACCATACCCAATATGGTCACTGGGCAGGAATGGTGATGCCAGAGGCGCAGATTAGCGAATTAGTGGCAGGTATTGCTAAGACTGGGCAGTTGGCAGAATGCAATGCGCTGTTGTCTGGATATATTGGTAGTGCGGGGCAGGGCGATCATATTCTTAAAGCATTACAACTTGTTAGAGAAGCTAATCCTTTAGCGATTTATCATTGTGATCCCGTGATGGGCCACCCGCTAAAAGGCTGCATTGTAGCGCCTGGTGTGGCCGAGTTTTTAATTGAACGGGCTATTCCGCAAGCCAATATTGTATCGCCCAATCAATTAGAATTAGAAATGATCGTTGGCAGAAAGCTGTACAGTTTGGTGGAAATTGTTGCGGCTTGTCATGAGCTGCTGGCAAAAGGGCCGCAAACAATTCTGATCAAACATCTGCATTACCAAGACAAAAAACCAAGCGATTTTGAAATGCTGGCACTCACCGCTGATGAGGCCTGGCTGATTCGCCGGCCTATTCTAGAATTTGATAAAGAGCCAGTTGGAGTGGGGGATATGACTTCGGCGATATTCTTGGCCAGCCTACTCACGGGTAAGCCTATTGTGGAGGCGCTGGAGCACACCACCGCCGCGGTGTACGGCGCTTTACTTGAGACGGCAAGGCAATTACGTTATGAGCTGGCTGTGGTGGCGGCTAAGCAGGAATATACCTGCCCATCGCAACTGCTATCTGCCTTTAGGCTTTAAGTGTTCGGTGGAGTTTTACTCTTTCGGAAAAGTTTTCTGGGCTTAACGATTCGGCCAGATCAATCACGTGCTGGTAATGCTCTTCAATTCGTTGTAGTGATAATTGAAGATCTCTTGCCAGCACGGCATCCATAATAACTTTGTGTTCACCATGGTCGTGATAGCGGGTCACTTGATCTAAGTCACCATTAAGCCAAATATGCCGATAGCGCTCTAATTGGTTATAAATACTCTCTAGGGTGGAAAGCATCATTGGCGAGTTGCAGGCCTGAATCAGCGCAATATGAAAAGCAATATGGCGCTCGCCCCATTCTTCGTAATCTACATCCGGCTGATCGAGTTGAATACGCTCCATGCGATGAAACGCTGTAATAATACTTAGCTCCCACTCCTCATCGCCGCGCTGCATGGCTTTTTCTAAAGCAATGCCTGCAATGGCTCGTCTGGTTGTCAGAATATCGCGTAATTCATCTAAAGAAATAGGCGCAACCCTAAAGCCTTTTTGTGGCTCCATAACCACAAAATGTTGCCAAACCAATTGCACTAAAGCTTCGCGAATTGGCGTGCCGCCTACTTGATAGTACTGCTTTAATTCATTCATTTGCAGTTTATCACCGGGCAAAAAACGGCCTAGTAAAATGTCACGGCGAATCGCCTTAACCATTTGATCAGAAAGAGTAGTGCTGCTTGGGATTGTTTTTATTTTATTCACGGAGCCGCTCTAATTCGCTGTGCAATTAAATAATTATTGCAAGAAGCAAACATCATAGCGCAATCATGGGGGAGGCCACATGCAATAACCACAAAAAAATCAGGGGAACTATTGATTCGTGGTTTGGCACAAATGAAAAACGGCCCCATTTTATTGGAGCCGTTCTTTTTATACTGGTGGCCCGTCTCGGAATCGAACCAAGGACACGCGGATTTTCAATCCGCTGCTCTACCAACTGAGCTAACGGGCCGCATAAAGCGGTTTAAAGCCAGTCAGATTAACAACATCTAACCTTATAAAAACTTGGTGGCCTGTCTCGGAATCGAACCAAGGACACGCGGATTTTCAATCCGCTGCTCTACCAACTGAGCTAACAGGCCGCTGAGAGGTCGCTATTAAAGCCCATTTGCTTCGACCCGTCAACCCTTATTCTGATTTTTAGTGAAAAAAGCGGATATTTTTATATTTCGCTATATAGGATTAGTGGGACAATAAATACACATTAAAAAGGGCTGCAGTAGCGGTTTTATGGGGGCGCCATTCAAAATGTCTCAATAAAACGTAGGCTATGAAGTGCTCTTGTTTCTTCGTGCTGAATCGCTGAGCATGCTTTTACGCGGCTTATGCGTGTAGCGATGTGCTTAGCAAGGAAATACGCTTAAATTGATTTTTTTTTTAAACATTGTGAGAATACGCTTAGCTTATGTTTATTAATGAATTAATAAATAGCTGCAAGCATTTTTAAGGATGAATGACGTACATTATGCAAAATAATCGCCGGATCCTGCTTGACGTAGGCCAGATCCTTATCTAGAATGCGCTTCTCTTGTAGAGGGGGGGTTACCCCAGCGGTCAACGGGTCCGGACTGTAAATCCGGCGGCTTAGCCTTCGAAGGTTCGAATCCTTCCCCCCCCACCAAATAAAGTAATGCGTAGTGAAGAGTCTGCGTAACTGGTTGTATAGCTGTAATTAAAATGCGGGTGTAGCTCAATGGTAGAGCAGAAGCCTTCCAAGCTTACGACGAGGGTTCGATTCCCTTCACCCGCTCCAAAAAAGATTAGCGTGCCGTTGTAGCTCAGGGGTAGAGCACTCCCTTGGTAAGGGAGAGGTCGCGGGTTCAATTCCCGCCAACGGCTCCAATCGCTTGGTATATTTTCAAGTTCTCGAGATAGGAAATATCATGGCAAAAGAAAAATTTACGCGCACGAAGCCACACGTAAACGTCGGTACAATTGGTCACGTTGATCATGGTAAGACTACGCTGACTGCTGCGATTTCGACTATTTTGTCGAAAAAATTTGGTGGTGAGGCGAAAGACTATTCGCAGATCGATAGTGCGCCTGAAGAAAAGGCTCGCGGTATTACCATTAATACCTCGCACGTTGAATACGAAACAGAAACTCGCCACTACGCACACGTTGATTGTCCAGGTCACGCGGATTACATCAAAAACATGATTACCGGTGCTGCGCAAATGGATGGCGCGATTCTGGTTTGTTCTGCTGCTGATGGTCCAATGCCGCAAACGCGTGAGCATATCTTGTTGGCTCGTCAGGTTGGTGTTCCATACATCATTGTTTACCTGAATAAAGCTGACTTGGTTGATGATGCAGAATTGCTTGAATTAGTAGACATGGAAGTTCGTGAGCTACTAAGTAAATATGATTTCCCGGGTGACGATACGCCGATTATTGTTGGCTCTGCTCGTATGGCGCTGGAAGGTGATCAGTCTGAGCACGGCGAGCCTTCAATTTTCCGTCTTGCAGATGCTTTAGATTCGTATATTCCGTTGCCAGAGCGTGCTGTTGATGGTGCTTTCTTGATGCCGGTTGAAGACGTGTTCTCGATATCGGGTCGTGGTACTGTAGTAACTGGTCGTGTAGAGCGCGGTGTTGTTAAGGTTGGTGAAGAGATTGAGATTGTTGGTATTGTGCCAACAGTTAAGACGACTTGTACTGGTGTTGAAATGTTCCGTAAGTTGCTTGATCAAGGTCAAGCTGGCGATAATATCGGTGCATTGCTGCGTGGTACTAAGCGTGAAGATGTTCAGCGTGGTCAGGTTCTGGCTAAGCCAGGTTCGATCACTCCGCACACGAAGTTTGAAGGTTCGGTGTACGTATTGTCGAAAGATGAGGGTGGTCGTCACACTCCATTCTTTAATGGCTACCGTCCGCAGTTCTTTTTCCGTACTACAGACGTAACGGGTTCAGTTGATTTGCCAGAAGGTACAGAAATGGTAATGCCTGGTGATAATGTTGAAGTTACCGTTAGTCTGATTGCTCCAGTTGCCATGGAGCAGGGTCTGCGCTTTGCGATTCGTGAGGGTGGCCGTACGGTTGGTGCTGGTGTTGTTGCAAAAGTTATTGAATAAAAGAGGTTTACAAAAGAGGGTTGAATTGTTATAGTTCTGCCCTCCCGTAGGCGAGTAGCTCAATTGGTAGAGCACCGGTCTCCAAAACCGGGGGTTGGGGGTTCGACACCCTCCTCGCCTGCCACGGTTTAGACATCAGAGCCGTTTCCATAGGGAACGGCTCTGTTTTATCCAAGTTTCCGAATCGGACAAATGGTTAGCATCGATAAAATCAAGATCGCAGCAGCATTGCTGTTGGTTGCATTGGGCGTTACTGGGTTCTACCTGGTTCCGACTGATCAAGGGGTTGTCCGTTCACTGCCTGTGGTGCTTAGTTTGGCACTTGCAGGTTTTGTGCTATGGTTTTCAGGTCCGGGTCGTGCGTTTGTGGATTACGCGCGTGACTCAATTAAAGAGGCACAGAAAGTTGTGTTTCCGACTCGAAAAGAAACCTGGCAGATGACGGGCGTTGTATTCCTGTTCGTAGGGGTGCTGTCTCTCTTTATGTGGGCAGTCGACTCTGGTCTGACATGGGTATTCTATGATCTGATTTTGGGTCGTGGCTAAGTAAACGGGAAAGCGGAGTATCTGAATGTCTATGCGTTGGTATGTGGTACACGCCTATTCCGGCTTTGAGAAAAGTGTGCAAAAGGCGCTGATTGAGCGGATCGAACGTGCAGATATGTTGCACTTATTCGGTCAGATCTTAGTGCCGGTTGAAGAAGTGATGGAAGTGAAGGCTGGCACTCGTAAGCTGACCGAACGGAAGCTCTTCCCGGGTTATGTATTTGTTGAGATGGAAATGGGTGATGAAACCTGGCACTTGGTAAAGAGTACTGCCAAGGTTAGCGGTTTCATTGGTGGTGTGGGTAATCGTCCTACACCTTTGCCTGAGCGTGAAGTTAAATCTATGCTTCAGCAAGTGCAGGAAGGGGTTGAGAAGCCGCGTCCTAAAATCTTGTTTGAAGTGGGCGAAGAGCTTCGTGTTACAGAAGGCCCGTTTGCAGACTTTAATGCAACTGTTGTGGATGTAGATTACGATAAGAGTCGGATTAAAGTTTCTGTACTTATCTTTGGTCGTGCAACACCAGTTGAAGTGGATTTTGCACAGGTTGAAAAGATCTGATCTGTGTAGTGTGGTGCCAATTAGGTGCCGATAGGGGAGCGAGTTTTTTTGCTCGCGTTTGACCCAAATTTAGGAGTTTTAAATGGCTAAGAAAATTATTGGCTATATCAAGCTGCAAGTGCCAGCTGGTAAAGCAAATCCATCGCCACCGATTGGTCCAGCTCTGGGTCAACGTGGTCTGAATATTATGAATTTCTGCAAGGAATTCAATGCGGCTACTCAAGGTATCGAGCCAGGTCTGCCAATTCCTGTAGTTATTACTGCTTTTGCAGACAAATCATTTACCTTCGTGATGAAGAGCCCACCAGCAACGATCTTGCTGAAAAAAGCTGCTGGTATCACTAAGGGTAGCGCTAAGCCACATACTGACAAAGTTGGTTCTGTGTCACGCGCTCAGCTTGAAGAAATCGTTAAGACCAAGAATGCTGACTTGACCGGTGCAGATATGGACGCAGCTGTGCGTACTATCGCTGGTTCAGCTCGTTCGATGGGTCTGACCGTGGAGGGTGTGTAAATGGCTAAGCTATCTAAACGCCTGAAGGCACTGAATGCAACTGTTGATTCAAACAAGTTGTACGCTGTTGATGAAGCGATTGCGCTGGTTAAAGCCGCTGCAACTGCTAAATTTGTTGAATCAATCGACGTTTCTGTTAATTTAGGTATTGACGCACGTAAGTCGGACCAAGTGGTTCGCGGTGCTGTTGTATTGCCTAAAGGTACTGGTAAGTCAGTTCGCGTAGCCGTGTTCGCACAAGGTGCAAATGCTGAAGCTGCTCGTGCTGCTGGTGCAGAAATCGTTGGTTTCGATGATTTAGCTGAATCGATCAAAGCCGGTAATATGGACTTCGACGTTGTTATTGCTTCTCCAGATGCAATGCGCGTTGTTGGTCAATTAGGTCAGATCTTGGGCCCACGTGGCCTGATGCCTAACCCGAAAGTTGGTACTGTAACTCCGAACGTTGCTGAAGCAGTTAAAAATGCTAAAGCCGGTCAAGTTCAATACCGTACTGACAAGGGTGGTATCGTGCACGCTACTTTAGGTCGCGCTACTTTTGAAGTGGCTGATCTGAAAGAAAACTTGTTAGCGCTGGTTGATGCGCTGCAAAAAGCTAAACCAGCTTCATCTAAAGGTGTATACCTGAAGAAGATCGCTGTATCGAGCACTATGGGTGTAGGCGTTCGCGTCGAAACCGCTTCGGTAGTAGCTTAAGTATTATTAGGGTCAGTCAAGCGACTGACCCTGTCGACTTTGGGCTTGGCAAAATATCGCCAAGGTTGTCAAAGACCGTAGGTGCCATAAGATCTCTTGTGGCTTAATCCGGCTCCCAAAAGCCAGCCTACGCAGACGGTGCGCCCGAATCTATAGGTTCTAAATGCATTGCCCTTGTGGCATTGTTGTTAGCTCTCCTGAATTAAAGGTCGCCGTTTGATTGGGTGGTGCGATTTATTCGCGCTGAACTACTAACCAATGGAGGTAGACCTTGAGTCTCAATCTTGAAGACAAAAAGGCGGTAGTCGCTGAGATCGCAGCAGAAGTTGCTACAGCTCAGACGATTATTATCGCTGAATACCGAGGTATCGGCGTTGCAAGCATGACTACACTGCGCAAACAAGCGCGTGAGTCAGGTGTGTTCCTGCGTGTTCTGAAAAACACGCTGGCACGCCGTGCGGTTGCAGGAACTCCGTTCGCTGAGTTGGCAGACCAAATGGTTGGCCCACTGGTGTACGGTATTTCCGAAGACCCAGTAGCTGCAGCAAAAGTTTTGGACACATTCGCAAAGAAAGACGCGAAAATTGTGATCAAGGCTGGTTCTTATGATGGTAAGGTAATGAATGCAGAAGAAGTATCTGTTCTTGCATCTATTCCAAGCCGTGAAGAACTGCTGTCCAAGCTGCTGTACGTTATGCAAGCACCGATGGCTGGTTTCGCACGTGGCCTTGCCGCGCTGGCAGAGAAGAAGTCCGAAGGCGTTGCCGCTCCGGTGGAGGCTACAGAAGCCCCAGCCGAAGAAGCAACTGCATAAAAGACTACTTAAACACGATTGTTGTATTAAAACAGACAAGATTTTCAGGAGTATTAATAAATGGCTCTGACTAAAGACGATATCCTCGAAGCAGTATCTGCTTTAACCGTAATGGAATTGAATGAGCTGGTTAAGGCATTCGAAGAAAAGTTTGGCGTTTCTGCTGCTGCTGTTGCAGTTGCTGGCCCAGCTGCAGCTGGTGCTGCTGTTGAAGAAAAGACAGAATTCGATGTAATTCTGCTTGGCGCTGGCGCTAACAAAGTAGGTACCATCAAGATCGTTCGTGAACTGACAGGTCTTGGCCTGAAAGAAGCGAAAGACCTAGTTGACGGCGCTCCTAAGTCTGTGAAAGAAGGCATTTCTAAGGCTGATGCAGAAGCTATGGTTAAGAAACTCATCGAAGCTGGTGCAACAGCTGAGATGAAGTAAGCATTATTTAGTATGTAGTGAAGGCAGGCGGAGGAATCCGCCTGCCCTTTTGCGTTTGTGTCTATTGCTTAGCTTACAGCTGATCCCGATATATGTCGGTTAGCGGAATCCAGCTTGTGTACTTTGCAAGCAGTTGTCAAACCGGAAACCGCTCACAAACACGTTGGCGGGCGTTTGCGGTTTGTCCTTTGCGCCCCACTCCATGGAGAGTTTATGAGTATCAAGTACTCGTTCACTGAGAAAAAACGCATTCGTAAAAGTTTTGCGAAACGGAAGAGCGTCCTTGAGGTGCCGTTCCTGCTCGCAACACAGATCGATTCTTATAGCGAATACCTGCAGCTAGGGGTTCCGGCAGATTCTCGCCGGATGATCGGTCTACAAGCAGCGTTTAATTCGATTTTCCCTATCGTCTCTCATAACGAAAACGCTCGATTGGAGTTTGTGCATTACTCCCTCGGCGATCCTGCTTTTGATGTGCTTGAGTGCCAGCAGCGAGGTATTACCTTCGCCGCTCCACTGCGCGCGCGCGTACGTCTCGTGATCATGGATCGCGAAGCGTCTAAGCCAACCATCAAAGAAGTTAAAGAACAAGACGTTTACTTTGGCGAAGTGCCATTGATGACGCGCACTGGTTCTTTTGTGATCAACGGTACAGAGCGGGTTATTGTTAGCCAGCTGCATCGTTCTCCTGGCGTGTTCTTTGAACACGACAAGGGCAAGACTCACTCTTCTGGCAAGCTGCTGTTCTCGGCACGGATTATTCCGTACCGTGGCTCTTGGTTAGATTTTGAGTTTGATCCAAAAGATTTACTGTTCTTCCGTATCGACCGTCGTCGCAAGATGCCGGTAACCACTTTGCTGAAAGCTTTGGGTTACAACCCAGAACAAATTTTGGCTGGTTTCTTTGATACTGATACTTTCCTGATGGACGAAGATGGCCTGTGCTTAGAGCTCGTGGCTGAACGTCTGAAAGGCGAAGTTGCGAAATTCGATATCGTTGCTGATGACGGTAAAGTACTCGTACAAAAAGATAAACGTATTACAGCTAAAACGATTCGCGATATCAACGCGTCTGGTTTGCAGAAGATTCCAGTACCTTTGGACTTCTTCTATGGCCGTATCTTGGCTCACAATGTTGTTGATCCAATTACCGGCGAAGTGCTGGCAAAGGCCAACGAAGAAGTGACCGAAGATCTGGCTGTTAAGCTGGATATGGCCGATGTGAAGTCGGTGAAGGTGCTGTTTGTTAATGATCTGGATCAAGGTGCATTCCTGTCCCAGACATTGCGTTCAGATGATGTAGCTGACCAGTACGGTGCTCGCGTAGCGATCTACCGCATGATGCGCCCTGGTGAGCCGCCGACCGAAGATTCGGTTGAAGCGCTATTTAAGGGCCTGTTCTTCGCGCCTGAGCGTTACGATTTGTCTGCGGTAGGCCGTATGAAGTTTAACCGCCGTGCTTACCCTGATCGCTTAGAAGAAAAAGCGCCAGGCTGGCAACGTCGTTTCTACGAAGAAACAGGCCCACGTGGTGTTGAAGGCGCAGGTATTCTGTGCACTGCAGACATCATTGCTGTGATCGGTATCCTCTTGGAATTACGTAACGGCCGTGGCGATATTGATGATATCGATCACTTAGGCAATCGTCGTGTGCGCTCGGTAGGTGAGTTGGCGGAAAACCAATTCCGCGCTGGTTTGGTTCGTGTAGAGCGCGCTGTTAAAGAGCGTCTATCACAAGCAGAATCAGACAACCTGATGCCGCATGATTTGATTAATGCCAAGCCTGTTTCGGCTGCCATTAAAGAATTCTTCGGTTCTTCACAGTTATCGCAATTTATGGATCAAACCAATCCATTGTCAGAAATCACGCACAAGCGTCGTGTTTCTGCTTTGGGACCAGGCGGTTTGACTCGTGAGCGTGCGGGCTTTGAGGTTCGTGACGTGCATCCGACGCATTACGGTCGTGTTTGCCCGATCGAAACACCGGAAGGTCCAAACATTGGTCTGATCAACTCGCTTTCTTGCTTTGCGCGTACCAATAGCTACGGCTTCTTGGAAACACCGTATCGCAAAGTGATCGATTGTAAAGTAACCGACCAAATCGAATACCTGTCTGCTATTGAAGAAGGCAAGTACGTTGTTGCTCAGGCGAATGCCGAGTTCGACGAAGAAGGTCGTTTAACTGATGAGTTTGTAACTTGCCGCTCTAACGGCGACACCATCGTGGCTGCGCCAGATCGCGTGCAGTACATGGATGTGGCACCTAGCCAGATCGTATCGGTAGCTGCTTCATTGATTCCATTCTTGGAACACGATGATGCCAACCGTGCGTTGATGGGCGCCAACATGCAGCGTCAAGCGGTACCTTGCTTACGCGCTCAAGCGCCGTTTGTAGGTACGGGTATTGAACGTACATGTGCCACTGACTCAGGTACAGCAGTAACCGCATTGCGCGGTGGTGTGGTTGATTATGTAGATGCAGCTCGTGTGGTTATTCGTGTAAACGATGACGAAGCGATTGCTGGTGAAACAGGGGTAGATATTTACAACCTGATTAAATTCACCCGTTCTAACCAGAACACCAATACCAACCAAAAACCAGTGGTTATCCGTGGCAGCATTATTGCTAAGGGTGATGTCATTGCGGATGGCGCTTCAACTGACTTGGGCGAAATGGCTCTGGGTCAGAATATGACTATCGCGTTTATGCCATGGAACGGTTTCAACTTCGAAGATTCGATTTTGATCTCGGAAGATGTGGTTGCTAACGATCGTTATACTTCGATTCACATCGAAGAATTGAACGTTATGGCGCGTGACACCAAGCTGGGTGCTGAAGAAATTACCCGTGATATCTCCAATCTGTCCGAGCGCATGCTGGGCCGTCTGGATGAATCTGGTGTGGTTTACATCGGTGCTGAAGTTGAAGCGGGCGATGTATTGTGCGGTAAGGTGACACCTAAGGGTGAAACTCAGCTGACTCCTGAAGAAAAGCTCTTACGGGCGATCTTCGGTGAAAAAGCCTCCGACGTTAAAGATACTTCGCTGCGCGTGCCGTCTGGCATGGTGGGTACGGTTATTGACGTGCAAGTGTTTACTCGTGAAGGCGTGGAGCGCGATCGTCGTGCCCAATCCATCATCGATGATCAACTACGTCGCTATCGTCAAGATTTGAACGATCAATTACGTATTGTGCAAAGCGATTTGTTCGAGCGTATTGAGCGGATGATCGTGGGTAAAGTTGCCAACGGCGGCCCAATGAAGTTGGCTAAGGGCGTAGAAATCACCAAAGAATATTTGCTTGGCTTGCCAGCAAAAATTGATTGGTTCGATATTCGCCTGAGCGACGAAGAAGCTGCTCGTCAACTAGAAGCCATGAAAGATCTGATTGGTCAGATGCGTACTGAGTTCGACCTACGTTTTGAAGATAAAAAACGTAAGCTAACTCAAGGTGACGAATTGCCACCTGGCGTGATCAAGATGGTGAAAGTGTATGTGGCGGTTAAACGTCGCTTACAGCCGGGCGATAAGATGGCCGGCCGTCACGGTAACAAGGGTGTGGTTTCCAAGATTCTGCCGATTGAAGATCTGCCATACATGGCAGATGGTACAACGGTAGACATCGTTCTGAACCCATTGGGCGTTCCTTCGCGGATGAACATTGGTCAGATTCTGGAGATGCACTTAGGTTGGGCGGCTAAGGGTATTGGTCAGCGTATTGATGCGATGCTGCGTGAGCAACGTGCTGGTATGTTGCTTGATATGCGTGCGTACTTAAACAAGATCTATAACACCAGTGGTAAGACTGAAGACATCGACGGTCTGACTGATGAAGAATTGATCGAGTTGGCACGTGGCCTGCGTAACGGTATGACTTTTGCAAGCCCGGTATTTGACGGTGCGAAAGAGTCGGAAATCTATCAGATGTTGGACTTAGCTTACCCAAGCGAAGATCCACACACCCAGTTACTGGATTTCAACAGCAGCAAGACACAAATGCAGCTGTTTGATGGCCGTAACGGTGAACCATTTGAGCGCAAGGTTACAGTTGGTGTGATGCACTACCTGAAACTGCATCACTTGGTTGACGATAAGATGCACGCTCGCTCCACTGGTCCTTACTCTCTCGTAACGCAACAACCACTGGGCGGTAAAGCTCAGTTTGGTGGTCAGCGCTTCGGTGAGATGGAAGTTTGGGCGTTGGAAGCATACGGTGCGGCTTACACCTTGCAAGAAATGTTGACCGTGAAGTCAGATGATGTGAACGGTCGTACTAAGGTGTATGAAAACATCGTGAAGGGCGATCACCGGATTGATGCGGGCATGCCGGAATCCTTCAATGTGCTTGTGAAGGAAATCCGCTCACTCGGTATCGATATCGATCTGGAAACGTATTGATTCGTGGGGTAGTTAGTTGGCGGGCAAAGTGCCCGCCACACCCCGAACGCCTCACTGGAGTCAAAGAATGAAAGGCTTACTCGAACTCTTCAAGCAAGTTGCTGCAAATGAAGAATTTGATGCGATTAAGATCGGTCTGGCATCGCCAGAAAAAATCCGCTCTTGGTCGTTCGGCGAAGTTAAAAAGCCGGAAACCATTAATTACCGTACCTTTAAGCCAGAACGTGATGGCTTATTTTGTGCGCGTATTTTTGGCCCAATCAAAGATTACGAATGCCTGTGCGGTAAGTACAAACGCCTGAAGCATCGTGGCGTGATCTGCGAGAAGTGCGGTGTGGAAGTGACCCTGTCTAAGGTTCGTCGCGACCGCATGGGACACATCGAACTGGCTAGCCCAGTTGCACACATTTGGTTCTTGAAATCCCTGCCTTCGCGTTTAGGTATGGTGCTTGATATCCCATTGCGTGATATCGAACGCGTACTGTATTTCGAAGGTTTTGTGGTGATCGAGCCAGGCATGACGCCGCTAACACGTGGCCAATTGCTGACTGAAGAAGATTACTTCAATAAAGTTGAAGAGTACGGTGACGAATTCGTAGCCCTGATGGGTGCGGAAGCGGTGCGTGAACTATTGAAGAGCATGGATGTAGAAGATCAAATCACCACCTTGCGTGCTGAATTGTCCTCCACAGGCTCTGAAACCAAAATCAAGAAGATTTCCAAGCGCCTGAAAGTGCTGGAAGCCTTCCAGCGTTCTGGCATCAAGCCAGAATGGATGGTTTTGGAAGTTCTGCCGGTCTTGCCGCCAGAATTACGTCCTTTAGTTCCATTGGATGGTGGTCGTTTCGCTACCTCAGATCTGAACGATCTGTATCGTCGCGTGATTAACCGTAATAACCGTCTGAAGCGTCTTTTAGAATTGCGCGCACCTGAAATTATCGTGCGTAATGAAAAGCGTATGTTGCAAGAAGCGGTTGATTCCTTGCTCGATAACGGTCGTCGCGGTAAAGCGATGACCGGTGCGAACAAGCGTCCTCTTAAATCCTTGGCTGACATGATCAAGGGTAAGGGCGGTCGTTTCCGTCAAAACTTGTTGGGTAAGCGCGTAGATTATTCTGGTCGTTCGGTGATTACCGTAGGCCCGACACTGCGTCTGCATCAGTGCGGCTTGCCAAAACTGATGGGTCTGGAGCTGTTCAAGCCATTTATTTTCCACAAGCTAGAAGTGCTTGGTCTTGCGACCACCATCAAAGCGGCGAAGAAAATGGTTGAAGCCCAAGATCCAGTGGTTTGGGACATCTTGGAAGACGTGATTCGTGAACATCCGATTCTCTTGAACCGTGCGCCAACACTGCACCGCTTAGGTATTCAAGCGTTTGAGCCAGTGTTGATCGAAGGTAAAGCGATTCAACTGCACCCACTCGTCTGCGCGGCATTCAATGCCGACTTCGACGGTGACCAGATGGCCGTTCACGTTCCACTGAGCCTTGAGGCGCAGATGGAAGCACGCACGCTGATGCTGGCTTCAAACAACGTATTGTCGCCAGCTAACGGCGAGCCAATTATCGTTCCTTCGCAGGATATCGTGCTGGGTCTGTACTACATGACTCGTGAGCGTACTAATGCAAAGGGCGAAGGCATGCACTTGATCGACGTAAGCGAAGCAATGCGCGCTTATGCCAGCAAGGAAGTGACTTTGCAGACCCGTGTTGATATCCGTTTGAAAGAATGGGTAAGAGACGAAGACGGCGAATGGCAAGCTCAGATGGTGCGTCGTAGCACAACGGTTGGCCGTGCGATTCTGTCTGAAATCCTGCCTAAGGGCCTGGACTTCAGCCATATCGACAAAGCACTGAAAAAGAAAGAAATTGGTAAGCTGATTAACGCGTCATTCCGCCGCTGTGGTTTGAAAGACACCGTTGTTTTTGCTGATCAGCTTATGTATACCGGTTTTGCTTACTCCACACGTGGCGGTATCTCGATTTGCGTCGATGATATGGTTGTGCCGGATAAGAAGGCTCAGCTCTTGGCTGAATCCTACGCTGAAGTACGCGAGATCGAGCATCAGTACAGCTCGGGTCTAGTGACTCAGGGTGAGCGTTATAACAAGGTTGTGGATATCTGGGGCCGTGCCGGTGATCAGATTGCCAAAGCGATGATGGATCAGCTCGGTAAAGAGAAGGTCATCAACCGCGAAGGCGTTGAAGTCGATCAAGACTCGTTCAACTCAGTATTTATGATGGCCGATTCCGGTGCCCGCGGTTCTGCAGCGCAGATTCGTCAGTTGGCCGGTATGCGGGGTTTGATGGCTAAACCGGATGGCTCGATTATTGAGACACCGATTACCACTAACTTCCGTGAAGGCTTGACCGTTCTTCAGTACTTTATCTCCACCCACGGTGCACGTAAGGGTCTGGCAGATACGGCGCTGAAAACAGCCAACTCGGGTTACCTGACACGTCGTCTGGTTGACGTAACGCAAGACTTGGTTGTGATCGAAGACGATTGCGGCACCAAGAACGGCGTAGTCATGAAGGCGGTTGTACAGGGTGGTGACGTAATCGAGGCATTGCGTGATCGTATCTTGGGCCGTGTAGTGGTACTGGATGTGATTGACCCTGTGACGCACGAAACCGTGTATCCAGTGGGCACCTTGCTCGGTGAGGACGAAGTAGAAGCGATCGAAGTCCTTGGGGTTGATGAGGTTAAGGTTCGCACTCCATTGTCTTGCGAAACACGCTATGGCCTATGTGCTGCGTGTTATGGCCGTGATCTTGGTCGTGGTCACTTGGTTAATACCGGTGAAGCTGTTGGTGTGATTGCTGCGCAGTCGATTGGTGAGCCTGGTACACAGCTGACCATGCGTACCTTCCACATCGGGGGCGCGGCGTCGCGAGCGGCTGCTGCAACGCAAGTAGAGTCGAAGTCCAGCGGTAATATCGCGTACAGCCCGAACATGCGCTACGTGACCAATGCCAAGGGCGATCCAGTTGTGATTGCGCGTTCTGCTGAAGTGATCGTTGTTGATGACAATGGTCGTGAGCGTGAGCGTCACAAAGTACCTTACGGTGCAACACTGACCGTTAAAGATGGCGACAGCATTAAAGCCGGTGGTGTACTGGGTACGTGGGATCCGCACACTCGTCCAATTATTTCGGAATACGCCGGTCAGGTGAAGTTCGATAATGTGGAAGAGGGTATTACCGTAATGAAGCAGGTCGATGACGTGACCGGTCTTTCGACCCTCGTTGTTATTGATCCTAAGCGCAAAGCCGGTAAGGCAACTGGCGTACGTCCAATGGTTAAGTTGTTGGATGAGCGCGGTGGCGAAGTGAAAATGGCGGGTACAGACACTACCGTTATGATCGGTTTCCAGGTGGGTTGTATTATCACGGTGAAAGACGGTCAGGTTGTGGGTGTGGGTGATGTATTGGCGCGTATTCCACAAGAATCCGCTAAGACTCGCGATATTACTGGGGGTCTGCCACGCGTTGCTGAGTTGTTTGAAGCACGTGTGCCGAAAGATCCAGGTATGTTGGCTGAAATTACCGGTACAGTTTCATTCGGTAAAGAAACCAAGGGTAAACAGCGTTTAGTCTTAACAGATCTGGAAGGTGCTCCGCACGAATACCTGATCTTGAAAGAAAAACACGTACTGGTTCACGATGGTCAAGTAGTTAACCGTGGTGAAAGCATTGTCGACGGCGCGATTGATCCGCACGATATTCTAAGGTTGCAAGGTATCGAAGCGTTATCACGTTATGTGGTACAAGAAGTGCAAGAAGTGTACCGTCTGCAGGGTGTAAAGATTAACGATAAGCATATTGAAGTGATTCTGCGTCAAATGTTGCGTCGTGTAATCATTACTGATTCAGCCGATTCTGCCTTCATCCAAGGTGAGCAAGTTGAGCGTGCCGAAGTCCTTACCGTGAACGATAAGTTGATTGCTGAGGGTAAGTTACCAGCAAGCTACGATAATGTTCTGTTAGGTATTACCAAGGCATCTCTGTCTACTGATTCGTTTATTTCAGCGGCTTCCTTCCAGGAAACCACGCGGGTACTGACTGAAGCAGCCATCATGGGTAAAATCGATGACTTGCGCGGTCTGAAAGAAAACGTGATCGTAGGACGCTTGATTCCTGCAGGTACTGGTTTAGCTTACCACCGTAATCGTAAGCGTCAGGCTCCTGTAGTTGATCAATTGTCTGATATTTTTGCTCCAAATGCAGAGGCAGAAACCGCTGCAAGTGCAGAATAAAGCTTTGACGATCATCAGCTTGTCTTGACGACAAGCACTTGATTTCAATAGAATCCTGTACTTTTACACAACGCTCAGCATTTGCTGGGCGTTGTGTACTTCTTTTTTGGCTATGGTTTTGCCTTTTAAAAGCAATAAATGTGGATAAGAAGTGAGCCGGTGGTGGTTAGCGTAAGCAGGACTGATAATCGACTTAATGCTTTGATTTTATTGCAGATAAGATGAAAATCTTGCTTGAAAAAGAAGGGCTGTGAGTAGTAGCAAGTAGTAAAACAAAGAAACAAAGGCATGGTGGTCGGTGTAAGCTGACTGATAATGCGTTTAATGCTTTGTGTTGTTAAAAAGAAGCAGTAGCAAGTTCCCTACGGGGATTTTTAACCTAAGGAAGTAATCAATGCCAACGATTAACCAGCTCGTCCGCAAGGGTCGTGAGCAGGAAAAAGCAAAGAGCAAAGTACCTGCTCTTGAGTCCTGCCCACAAAAACGTGGCGTATGCACTCGTGTATACACAACCACTCCTAAGAAGCCTAACTCCGCGCTTCGTAAAGTTTGTAAAGTTCGCTTAACCAACGGTTTCGAAGTTATTTCGTACATCGGTGGTGAAGGCCATAACCTGCAGGAACACAGCGTTGTGCTGATCCGCGGTGGTCGTGTTAAGGATTTGCCGGGTGTGCGTTACCACACAGTACGCGGCTCCTTGGATACAGCCGGCGTTAAAGGTCGTAAGCAGTCACGCTCCAAGTACGGTACTAAGCGTCCTAAGGCTTAATTGCCACTGGACGGTCGGCGAGTCCCGTATTGGGCCGTCGAGTAAGTGGTCGTCTTGATGGGCGACCGAGGGGTTAAGCCCCGACTGAATGAAATATTAAGGATAGAGAATTATGCCTAGACGCAGAGAAGTACCGAAACGTGACGTTTTACCGGATCCAAAATTCGGTAGCCAAGAACTAACCAAATTCATGAACGTTGTCATGATGGATGGTAAAAAAGCTGTTGCTGAGCGCATCGTTTACGGTGCATTGGTGCAGATCGAGAAAAAAACCGGCAAATCACCGCTGGAAGTATTCTCCGCAGCAATCGGTAACGCTAAACCAATGGTTGAAGTAAAAAGCCGTCGTGTTGGTGGTGCAAACTATCAAGTACCAGTCGAAGTCCGTCCTAGCCGTCGTTTGGCATTGGCGATGCGTTGGGTTCGTGATGCGGCTCGTAAACGTGGTGAAAAATCGATGGATCTGCGTCTGGCAGGCGAACTCCTCGATGCGGCTGAAGGCCGTGGTGGCGCTATGAAGAAGCGCGACGAAGTACACCGTATGGCAGAAGCGAATAAAGCATTCGCCCACTACCGCTTCTAATCGCGTAACCCGGAAAGGAATCTCCCGTGGCACGTAAGACTTCTATTGAGCATTACCGTAATATTGGTATTTCTGCTCACATCGACGCCGGTAAAACGACGACGACTGAACGCGTTCTGTTCTACACCGGTGTAAACCACAAGATCGGTGAAGTGCATGACGGCGCAGCAACAATGGACTGGATGGAGCAAGAGCAGGAGCGTGGTATCACGATTACTTCTGCTGCTACAACCACGTTCTGGAAAGGCATGGCGCAACAGTACCCAGAGCACCGCATTAACATCATCGACACCCCAGGCCACGTTGACTTCACTATTGAAGTTGAGCGCTCTATGCGCGTTCTGGACGGTGCTTGCATGGTTTATTGCGCTGTGGGTGGTGTTCAGCCACAGTCTGAAACCGTATGGCGTCAGGCTAATAAATACAAAGTTCCACGTCTTGCTTTTGTAAACAAGATGGACCGTCAAGGTGCTAACTTCTTCCGCGTTGTTGAGCAGATGAAGCTTCGCCTGAAAGCAAATCCAGTGCCAGTTGTTATTCCGGTTGGCGCTGAAGATGGTTTTACCGGTGTAGTAGATCTGATCAAGATGAAGTCAATCTTGTGGGATGAAGCATCGCAAGGTATGAAGTTTGAGTACGGTGATATTCCTGCCGAACTGCTTGAACTAGCGCAAACATGGCGTGAAAACATGGTGGAAGCCGCTGCTGAGTCATCTGAAGAGATGATGAACAAATACCTTGAAGAAGGTGATTTGAGCGAAGCTGATATCGTAGCTGGCCTGCGTATTCGTACCTTGGCATGCGAAATCCAGCCTATGTTGTGCGGTAGTGCGTTCAAGAACAAGGGTGTGCAACGCATGCTCGACGCAGTAATCGACTTCATGCCGTCTCCGATTGAAGTGGCTGCAATTACTGGTGTGAACCATAAAGAAGAGCCTATCACTCGTGAAGCGTCTGATACTGCTCCATTCTCAGCACTTGCATTTAAGTTGATGAGCGATCCTTATGTTGGTCAGCTGACCTTCTTCCGTGTTTACTCTGGTATGGTCAAGTCTGGCGATACCGTATTGAACTCGGTTAAAGATAAGAAAGAGCGTATCGGCCGTATCGTGCAAATGCATGCAAACGATCGTCAAGAAATTGATGAAGTTTTCGCTGGTGATATCGCTGCTGCAATTGGCTTGAAAGAAGTAACAACGGGTGAGACTTTATGTGCACCTAGCGACTTCATTATCTTGGAACGCATGGTGTTCCCGGAGCCAGTAATTCACGTTGCTGTTGAGCCAAAAACTAAGCCAGACCAAGAGAAGATGGGTATTGCCCTGAATCGCTTGGCGAAAGAAGATCCTTCTTTCCGTGTGCGTACTGACGAAGAAACCGGTCAGACAATTATGTCCGGCATGGGTGAGTTGCACTTAGAAATTCTGGTTGATCGCATGCGCCGTGAGTTTGGTGTTGAGGCTAACGTGGGTGCTCCGCAAGTTGCATACCGCGAAACCATTACACGTATCGCTGCCGATGTTGAAGGTAAGCACGCGAAACAGTCTGGCGGTAAAGGTCAGTACGGCCATTGCGTTATTACTGTTGAGCCGGCTGGTGAAGGCAATGGTTACTCTTTCTCTGATGAAGTTAAGGGTGGCTCAATTCCTCGCGAATTTATCCCTTCAGTGGATAAGGGTATCCAAAACACATTGAAAGCGGGTGTGTTGGCTGGTTTCCCGGTGGTTGACGTTAAGGTTCGCCTGACGTTTGGTTCGTACCACGATGTTGATTCTTCACAACTTGCGTTTGAACTTGCTGGTTCTATCGCGTTTAAAGAAGCAATGCGTCGTGCTGGTGCCGTTATTCTTGAGCCAATGATGGCTGTAGAAGTAGAGACACCGGAAGAGTACATGGGCGACATCATGGGCGATATCTCGTCCCGTCGTGGTATCTTGCAAGGTATGGATGATAATCCTGCTGGCGGCAAGATGGTTAAGGCTGAGTTGCCTCTTTCAGAGATGTTCGGTTACTCGACACGCTTGCGCTCAATGTCGCAAGGTCGTGCAACTTACTCAATGGAATTCAAGCACTACTCCGAAGCGCCGAAGCATGTGGCTGACGCGATTATTGCGAACAAGAAATAATCAAATAATTTAAAGGATATTAGCAATGGCAAAAGAAAAGTTTGTACGCGCAAAGCCACACGTTAACGTTGGTACAATTGGCCACGTTGATCATGGTAAGACAACACTGACAGCTGCGATTTCGACTATTTTGTCGAAAAAATTCGGTGGCGAAGCTAAAGATTACTCACAAATCGATAGCGCTCCTGAAGAAAAAGCACGTGGTATTACGATTAATACTTCGCACGTTGAGTATGAGACAGAAACACGTCACTACGCTCACGTTGACTGCCCAGGTCACGCGGATTACATCAAGAACATGATTACTGGTGCTGCGCAGATGGATGGCGCAATCTTGGTATGTTCGGCTGCTGATGGTCCTATGCCACAAACTCGCGAGCACATCTTGTTGGCTCGCCAAGTTGGCGTTCCGTACATCATCGTTTACCTGAACAAAGCTGATTTAGTTGATGATGCTGAGTTGCTTGAGCTGGTTGACATGGAAGTTCGTGAACTGCTGAGCAAGTACGATTTCCCTGGTGATGACACTCCAATCATCGTGGGTTCTGCTCGTATGGCGCTGGAAGGCGACCAATCTGAGCACGGCGAGCCATCGATTTTCCGTCTTGCAGATGCTTTAGATTCATACATTCCGTTGCCAGAGCGTGCTGTTGATGGCGCGTTCCTGATGCCAGTTGAAGACGTATTCTCGATCTCAGGTCGCGGTACTGTTGTAACTGGTCGTGTAGAGCGCGGTATTGTTAAGGTTGGTGAAGAAATCGAAATCGTTGGTATTACTACAACGGTTAAGACTACATGTACCGGTGTTGAAATGTTCCGTAAGCTGTTGGACCAAGGTCAAGCTGGCGATAACATCGGTGCGTTGCTACGTGGTACTAAGCGTGAAGACGTTCAGCGTGGTCAAGTATTGGCTAAGCCAGGTTCGATCACTCCACACACTAAGTTTGAAGGTTCTGTGTACGTTCTGTCGAAAGATGAGGGTGGTCGTCATACTCCATTCTTTAACGGCTACCGTCCACAGTTCTTCTTCCGCACAACTGACGTAACAGGTTCGGTTGATTTGCCAGAAGGTACTGAAATGGTAATGCCAGGTGATAACGTTGAAGTTACCGTTACCCTGATTGCTCCAGTTGCTATGGAACAAGGTCTGCGCTTCGCTATTCGCGAAGGCGGCCGTACTGTTGGCGCTGGTGTTGTTGCCAAAGTCCTCGTTTAAAGGCTTGTGAAAATGCAAAACCAAAAAATCCGTATTCGCCTGAAAGCTTTTGACTACGCTCTGATTGATCGTTCGGCGCAGGAAATTGTTGATACGGCTAAGCGTACTGGTGCTGTTGTTAAAGGTCCGGTTCCGCTTCCTACTAAAATTGAGCGTTTTGACATTCTGAGCTCTCCACACGTTAATAAAATGGCGCGTGATCAGATGGAAATTCGTACGCACCTGCGCTTAATGGACATTGTCAATCCAACAGACAAAACCGTTGATGCGTTGATGAAGCTGGATTTACCAGCTGGCGTTGATGTAGAAATCAAACTGCAGTAATCGGCAATCAAGATTTTTTTTGCTGTGATGTGCGCTAAGTACTTGCGGTAAAAGAAAAATCTTGTTAAAGTCGCGGGCTTGCTACCTAAGGGTAGTAAGCCTTTTTTACTTTGGGTTTAGCCGGTCAATCGTAATCGGCCCTGAAAAGGATATAACTATGAGCTTAGGACTTGTCGGACGTAAAGTCGGCATGACCCGCGTATTTGCTGAGGATGGCGCGTCCATTCCGGTAACTGTGCTGGACATGTCAGCTAATCGCGTTACGCAAATCAAGACGCCGGAAACTGATGGCTATTCAGCTGTTCAGGTTACTTTCGGTGCAAAGAAAGCTAGTCGTGTTAACAAGGCTCAAGCTGGCCACTTTGCGAAAGCAGGCGTGGAAGCAGGTTTGGGTTTGGTTGAATTTAACGTCACTGCTGAGAAATTGGCAGAATTGAAGGCTGGTGATCAGCTTTCAGTTGAGATGTTTGCGGCTGGTTCGTATGTTGATGTAACTGGTACAACGCTAGGTAAAGGTTTTGCTGGTGTAATTAAGCGTCACCACTTTTCATCTAATCGTGCCTCCCACGGTAACTCGCGCTCGCATAATACGCCGGGTTCTATTGGTCAAGCGCAAGATCCAGGTCGTGTATTCCCTGGTAAGCGCATGGCAGGTCAATTGGGTAACGTTCAGCGTACCACCCAGAACCTGGAAATCGTCCGTGTCGATGCCGAGCGTCAATTGTTGTTAGTTAAGGGTGCTGTCCCTGGCTGCAAGGGCAATGACGTCGTTGTTCGTCCGAGTGTGAAGGCAGGTGCGTAATGGATCTTAAAGTCATCAATGCTACCGGCGAGGCGCAAGCCGCTGTTGCTGGTTCCGATGCACTGTTCGCACGCGAGTTTAACGAAGCGCTGGTTCACCAAGTTGTGACCGCTTACTTCGCGAATGCTCGTAGCGGCAATCGTGCTCAAAAAGGTCGTGATAACGTAAGTCACTCGACCAAAAAGCCTTGGAAACAGAAGGGTACTGGTCGTGCTCGTGCTGGTATGAGCTCCTCCCCGCTATGGCGTGGTGGTGGTCGTGCTTTCCCGAATAGCCCAGACGAAAACTTCTCCCAAAAAGTTAACCGCAAGATGTTCCGTGCTGGTATTGCGACCATTCTGTCGCAACTGGTTCGTGAAGAGCGTCTGGTGGTGGTGGAAAGCTTTATCGCTGAAACACCTAAGACTAAGGCATTCGCGCTGAAACTGGCTGCTATGCAGTTGGATTCCGTGTTGATCATTACTAAAGAGTTGGATGAGAACTTGTACCTTGCGTCGCGCAATCTTGCGCACGTTCTGGTCCTTGAGCCATCGCAAGCTGATCCAGTGAGCCTCGTTCGTTATAAGAAAGTGGTTATCACTCGCGAAGCGTTGCAAGCTTTTGAGGAGTTGTACGCATGATGCAATTCTCTGAAAATCGTCTGCTTCAAGTTCTTTTGGCACCTATCGTGTCAGAAAAGACCACTTTTGTGGCTGAAAAGAATGACCAAGTTGTTTTCCGTGTTTCCACGGACGCTACTAAGGCAGAAATCAAGGCCGCTGTTGAGCTTCTCTTTAAAGTGAAGGTTGAAGGCGTGTCGACATTAAATGTCAAGGGCAAGGGCAAGAAATTTGGTCGTACCGTAGGTCGTCGCAAGGACTGGAAAAAGGCTTACATTAGCCTTGCTGCAGGCCAAGAGCTCGACCTCGCGGCAGCGCAGTAAAGGAGACTGAAAATGGCATTGGTAAAAGTAAAACCGACGTCCCCCGGTCGCCGCGCCGTCGTCAAGGTTGTGAACTCGGATCTGCACAAAGGTGCTCCGTACGCTCCTTTGCTCGAATCGCAAAGCAAGACTGCTGGTCGTAACAACCGTGGTGTGATCACAACCCGTCATATGGGTGGTGGTCATAAGCAGCATTATCGTCTTATCGACTTTAAGCGCAATGATAAGGACGGTATCGTAGGTCGCGTTGAGCGCCTTGAATACGATCCTAACCGTACCGCTAATATCGCGTTGCTTTGCTACGCTGATGGCGAGCGTCGTTACATCATTGCTCCTAAAGGCCTGAAGGCTGATATGACTGTGATTTCTGGCTCGGATGCGCCGATTAAGGTGGGTAATACCCTCCCTATCCGCAATATCCCAGTTGGTTCCACTATTCACTGCATCGAACTGCAGCCAGGTAAAGGCGCTCAGTTAGCGCGTTCTGCTGGTGCGGGTGTTCAATTGCTGGCTCGTGAAGGTGCTTACGCTCAATTGCGTCTGCGCTCAGGCGAAATCCGTAAGGTTCACGTTGATTGCCGTGCAACAATCGGTGAAGTAGGTAACGAAGAGCATAACCTTCGCTCCTACGGTAAAGCAGGTGCTAAGCGTTGGTTGGGTATTCGTCCAACTGTACGTGGTACTGCAATGAACCCGGTTGATCACCCTCACGGTGGTGGTGAAGGTCGTACTGGTGAAGGTCGTGTTCCAGTAAGTCCATGGGGCCAGCCTGCTAAGGGCTATCGCACTCGTCGCAATAAGCGCACAAGCAATATGATCGTGCGTCGTCGTCCCGCGAATAAGAGGTAATGTAAATGGCACGTTCTATTAAAAAAGGCCCATTCGTTGACCTACACCTGATCAAAAAGGTGGAAACTGCCCGCGCGGCGAACGACAAGCGTCCAGTGAAAACTTGGTCACGCCGTTCTACTGTGTTGCCAGACTTCGTTGGTCTGACAATTGCGGTTCACAATGGTAAGCAGCACGTTCCAGTATATGTGAACGAAAACATGGTTGGACACAAGCTGGGCGAGTTTGCACTCACCCGCACGTTCAAAGGCCATGCTGCGGACAAAAAAGCCAAGCGATAAGGTGAAGACATGCAAGTATCTGCTGTATTAAGCAACACTCGCCTCTCCGCCCAAAAAGCGCGGCTGGTCGCTGACCTAGTCCGTGGCAAGCCGGTAGAGCAGGCGTTGAACATCCTGGCCTTCTGCCCTAAAAAGGGCGCAGTTTTAATCAAGAAGGTTTTGGAATCCGCTATTGCCAATGCTGAGCACAATGAAGGCGCCGATATCGACGCACTCAAAGTGACCACAATTTTTGTGGATAAGGGACCTTCTCTTAAGCGTTTCAGCGCACGTGCCAAAGGCCGTGGCAATCGTATCGAGAAGCAAACTTGCCATATCACATTGATTGTTGGCGATTAAGGAGCGACTATGGGTCAGAAAGTTCATCCGACGGGTTTTCGTCTCGCCGTCACCAAGAACTGGGCTTCGCGTTGGTACGCCAACAGTAGCAATTTTGCCGGTATGCTCAATGAGGACATCGCTGTACGCGATTACCTGAAAAAGAAACTGGCCAGTGCTTCGGTGAGTCGTGTCGTAATCGAGCGTCCGGCTAAGAACGCTAAAATCACTATCTACACGGCTCGTCCGGGTGTGGTGATTGGTAAGAAGGGTGAGGATATTGAGCAGCTTAAGAAAGCGCTGCAAAAAATCCTAAATGTGCCTGTGCATGTAAACATCGAAGAAGTGCGTAAGCCTGAAATCGATGCACAAATTATTGCCGATAGCATTTCTGCGCAGCTTGAAAAGCGCGTAATGTTCCGTCGTGCGATGAAGCGTGCTATGCAAAATGCAATGCGCCTTGGTGCCCAAGGTATCAAAATCATGTCGTCTGGTCGTTTGAACGGCATCGAAATTGCGCGTTGCGAGTGGTATCGTGAAGGCCGTGTGCCTTTGCATACTCTGCGTGCTGATATTGATTACGCGACTTCTGAAGCCAAAACCACCTACGGTATCATTGGTATCAAGGTTTGGGTTTATAAAGGCGAAATGAAGCCGGGCGAAAAGGCTGCTGAACCAGCGCCTGAAGCTCAGAAGAAAAACGCACGGAAGGGGCCACGTAATGCTGCAGCCAACTAGACTTAAGTATCGCAAGGTCCAGAAGGGCCGTAACACGGGTATTGCTACTCGTGGTAATAGCGTTGCTTTTGGTGTGTTTGGGCTCAAGGCCACAAGTCGTGGTCGTCTGACTGCACGTCAGATCGAATCCGCACGTCGTGCAATCACGCGTTATATTAAGCGTGGTGGCCGTGTATGGATTCGTACGTTCCCAGATAAGCCAATCTCTACCAAGCCCGCTGAAGTGCGAATGGGTAATGGTAAGGGTAGCCCGGATTACTGGGTTGCTGAGATTCAACCAGGCAAAGTATTGTATGAGTTGGATGGTGTTGATGAAGCAGTTGCACGTGAGGCTTTCCGCCTTGCTTCTGCTAAGTTGCCATTCGCGACTACCTTTGTCACTCGTCAGGCGGGACAACGATGAAAGCTGCTGAACTACATCAGAAATCTGTTGAAGAGCTGAAGGCTGAGTTGACCGCATTGTTGAAGGCGCAATTTAGCTTGCGTATGCAGCATGCGACGGGTCAACTGGCAAAGCCAAGCGAACTCAACCGTGTGCGCAAAGATATTGCGCGCGTTCATACCATCATGGCTCAGAAGGCGGCTTAACGATGTCTGAAGCTAAACTGAAGCGCGAACTGACAGGCCGTATCGTCAGCGACAAAATGGATAAGACTGTTACCGTGTTGGTAGAGCGTCTGGTTAAACACCCGCTCTACGGCAAGATGATGCGTCGTTCCAAAAAATACCATGCGCACGACGAAAGCAATCAATATCACGAAGGTGATTTAGTTACAATCGTAGAAATTCGTCCACTGTCCAAAACCAAAAATTGGGCTGTGACGACGCTGGTAGAAAAAGCTCGTAATTAATATTTAATACGTGCTTGCGCGGGTATTGTGCTTTATGTACAATGCCCGCTTTCTTATCCATATATAACATCACGTTTTATATGGAGTTCTTCCCTACGGGATCCAAAACTAGCTGCTAATGCTCGGTTTTGCCGAGCGACTCGGTTTTGCCGAGATTATAGGCGGAAAAAGTTGGAGGTTTGTTTCAATGATTCAAATGCAAACTAGGCTTGAAGTTGCCGATAACACTGGTGCACGTTCAGTAATGTGCATTAAGGTTCTTGGTGGTTCCAAGCGTCGCTACGCTTCGGTGGGCGATATTATCAAGGTTGCCATTAAAGATGCTGCCCCTCGTGGCCGTGTTAAAAAAGGTGACGTATATAGCGCCGTAGTGGTTCGCACCGCTAAGGGCGTACGCCGTGCTGATGGTTCGCTTATCAAGTTTGATGGCAACGCTGCAGTTCTCCTTAACGCCAAGCTTGAGCCAATTGGTACCCGTATTTTTGGGCCAGTGACTCGTGAGCTGCGCAATGAACGATTTATGAAAATCGTTTCACTTGCGCCAGAAGTGTTGTAAGGGGACGGGCATGAACAAGATTCGCAAAGGCGATGAAATCATCGTTATCACAGGCAAGGACAACGGCAAGCGCGGTACAGTGCTGCGCGTAATCCCGGCTGAAGATCGTGTCGTGGTTGAAGGCGTTAATGTGGTGAAAAAACACCAAAAGCCTAATCCAATGCGCGGTGTACAGGGCGGTATCGTCGAAAAGACTATGCCGGTTCACATTTCTAATGTTGCCTTGTTTAACACTGCAACGGGCAAGGCTGATCGCGTTGGCTTCAAGACTTTAGAGGATGGCCATAAGGTTCGTTTCTTTAAGTCTAGTGGCGAAGTGGTTGGCGGCTAAGGGGTGATGAAAATGGCTCGTCTGCAAGAGTTTTATAAAGAACAAGTAATTCCGAAACTGGTTGAACAGTTCGGCTATAAGTCCATCATGCAAGTTCCACGCATCGACAAAATTACCATTAACATGGGTGTTGGCGAAGCGATTGCGGATAAGAAAGTGATGGACCATGCTGTTGGTGATTTGGTGAAAATTGCTGGTCAAAAGCCGGTTGTTACTGTTGCTAAAAAGTCGATTGCTGGTTTTAAGATTCGTGAAGGGTATCCGGTTGGCTGCAAAGTGACTTTGCGCCGCGAACGCATGTTCGAATTCCTGGATCGTCTGGTAACGGTTGCTCTGCCACGTGTACGCGATTTCCGCGGCGTGAGTGGTAAGTCGTTTGACGGTCGTGGTAATTTCAATATGGGCGTACGTGAGCAAATCATTTTCCCAGAAATCGAATACGACAAGATTGACGCTTTGCGTGGTATGAATATTACGATTACCACTACAGCTAAATCCGATGAAGAAGCGCGTGCTTTACTCGCTTGCTTCAAGTTCCCATTCAAGAGTTGAGGCAACCATGGCTAAAGTCGCAGTGATTAAGCGTGAGGAAAAGCGTCGTGCAACCGTCGCCAAGTACGCCGCCAAGCGTGAAAAGCTGATGGCGGTCATCAATGACCAGAATGCATCTGACGAAGAGCGTTTTGCTGCTCGTTTGCAATTCCAGCAGCTTCCGCGTAATGCAAGCCCAGTACGTCTAGTAAATCGTTGTTCGATTACTGGTCGTGGTCGTGGCGTGTATCGCAAATTCGGACTCGGCCGTATCAAGCTACGTGAACTCGCCTTCAAGGGTGAAGTTCCTGGCATGGTCAAGGCTAGCTGGTAATAGGAGAGATAAAACATGGCAATGCATGATCCTATCGCCGATATGCTAACCCGTATTCGCAACGCGCAACGCGCGGACAAGGCACAAGTTACAATGCCATCGTCCACGCTAAAGTTAGCAATTGCTGGCGTGTTGCAAGATGAAGGTTATATCGAATCGTTTGAAGTCGCAGGTGAAGTTAAGCCTGTTCTGACCATCGAACTCAAGTACTACGCTGGTCGTCCGGTTATCGAGCGTTTGGACCGTGTGTCCAAGCCGGGTCTGCGCATCTACAAAGGTGCTACAGAAATCCCAACGGTGATGAACGGTCTGGGTGTGGCTATTTTGTCCACCTCCAAAGGCGTAATGACAGATCGCAAAGCACGTGCCAATGGTATTGGTGGCGAGCTTCTGTGCGTCGTCGCTTAAAGAGGTGAATCGATGTCTCGCGTAGCAAAAAACCCAGTAGTTATCCCAGCAGGCGTTGAAGTTCAATTCGCAGCTGGTGAAATCGTTGTGAAGGGCCCGCACGGCACAATGACGCAAGCACTTTGTGTTGATGTTGACGTTAAGGTTGAGGACAATGCCGTTCAATTTGCCGCCAAGAGTGCATCTAAGCATGCTCGCTCTATGTCCGGTACATTGCGTGCGTTGGTAAACAACATGGTAGCAGGCGTTTCTAAAGGCTTTGAGCGTAAGCTCTTGCTGGTAGGCGTTGGTTACCGTGCTCAGGCTCAAGGCGATGTCTTGAACCTGACTCTCGGCTTTTCTCATCCAGTTGCGCATACAATGCCAGCGGGTGTGAAGGTGGAAACCCCGACACAAACCGAAATCGTCCTCAAGGGCGCCGACAAGCAACTAGTTGGTCAAGTTGCAGCCGAAATCCGTGAATACCGTAAACCAGAGCCATATAAAGGCAAGGGTGTACGTTATTCGGATGAGGTTGTCGTATTGAAAGAAACCAAGAAGAAGTAATCGAGGCTGAATCATGGACAAGAACCAAGCTCGACTCCGCCGCGCACGTAAAACCCGTGCAAAGATTGCGGAGCTCAAGATGTTGCGTCTGTCGGTGCACCGCACCAACAGTCACATCTACGCCCAGATCATCGACGAAACCGGTGGTAAAGTACTGGTTTCTGCTTCAACACTTGAAGCAGATGTTCGTAGCCAAATCAAGAACGGCGGCTCTGTTGATGCCGCAGTCGTGATTGGCAAGCGTATCGCTGAAAAAGCGAAAGCTGCGGGTGTCGAAACGGTTGCATTTGACCGTTCCGGCTTCAAATATCACGGCCGTGTTAAGGCCTTAGCTGATGCCGCTCGTGAGGGCGGCCTCGTCTTCTAATTGAGTTTGGAGTTGATATATGGCTAAGAACGATATGGAAGAACGCGGCGACGGCCTTCGTGAAAAGATGGTCGCTGTAAATCGCGTTACCAAAGTCGTCAAGGGTGGTCGTATCCTTGGTTTTGCCGCACTGACAGTAGTTGGTGATGGTGATGGCGGCGTTGGCATGGGCAAGGGCAAGTCGAAAGAAGTGCCTGTAGCCGTACAAAAAGCAATGGAAGAAGCTCGACGCAAATTGCAGAAGGTTTCTTTGAATGGCGGCACTATCCAACACACCGTTTACGGCAAGCATGGCGCGACTACCGTGTTTATGCAACCTGCTGCAAATGGTAAGGGTATTATTGCTGGCGGCCCAATGCGTGCTGTGTTCGAAGTTATGGGTATCCATAATATTTCGGCAAAGTGCCATGGTTCGACCAACCCGTACAACATTGTGCGTGCAACATTAAACGGTCTTTCTAAGCTGCATACACCAGCGGATATCGCTGCGAAACGTGGTAAGAGCGTTGAAGAGATTCTAGGGGCTGCTAAATGAGCGACTCTAAGAAATTCAAAGTAACTTTAGTTAAAAGTCTGATTGGTCGACTGGAAGCTCACAAGGCTTGCGCCCGTGGCTTAGGTCTCCGTCGTCTTAACAGTAGCTCTGAAGTGATCGATACCCCAGAAAATCGTGGTATGGCTAACAAGATTAGCTACCTACTGAAGGTGGAAGGCTAAATGGAACTTAATAACCTGAAACCAGCTGCTGGTTCTACTCACGCTAAGCGTCGTGTAGGCCGCGGTATTGGCTCTGGCTTAGGCAAAACGTCTGGTCGTGGTCACAAAGGTCAGAAGTCACGTACTGGTGGTTTCCATAAAGTCGGTTTTGAGGGCGGTCAAATGCCTTTACAACGCCGTCTACCAAAACGTGGTTTTGTTTCTCTTACACGTGGTGATACCGCTGAAGTTCGCTTGTCGGACATCAATGATTTGCCATTGAGCGAAATTACCTTTGAAGCGCTGCTTCAAGCTGGTGTGGTATCTCAGCGTGCTCTGCGCGGGAAAGTTGTACTTTCCGGCACTATCGAGCGTGCAGTTGTACTCAAGGGCTTGGCTGTAACTAAGGGTGCCCGTGCTGCTATTGAAGCAGCTGGTGGCAGCATCACCGAGTAATTCGGTAAACTGAGGATAAGGCAGTAATGGCAAATCCCGCTCTGGCTGGTTCTGCAAATAAGTTTGCAGATCTAAAAAGTCGGATTTGGTTTCTCATCGGGGCGCTGATCGTATATCGAATTGGTGCACACATCCCGGTACCAGGAATCAATCCGGCTGAACTGGCAAAATTGTTTGAGTCGTCGCAAACCGGTTTATTGAACATGTTCAATATGTTTTCCGGTGGTGCTCTCTCTCGCTTTACCGTGTTCGCTATCGGGATCATGCCTTACATCTCGGCATCGATTATTTTACAGCTCGCTGCCGAGGTGCTGCCATCTCTGAAGCAGATGAAAAAAGAGGGAGAGGCAGGCCGTCGTAAAATTACGCAATATACGCGTTATGCGACGCTGCTTCTTGCTACTGCACAGAGCTTTGGTATTGCAATGATGCTATTTAAGCAGCCGAATCTGGTGGTTGTAGCACAAGCTCAGTTTGTGTTTACAACGATCGTGACGCTGGTTACAGGCACCATGTTTCTGATGTGGTTGGGTGAGCAGATCACCGAACGAGGTATCGGTAACGGTATCTCTATTTTGATCTGTTCGGGTATTGCTTCCGGCTTGCCTTCGGCAATCGGTAAGACACTATCACTGGCCAATCAGGGCGCACTACCTATTCTGCTTGTGCTGTTCCTCTTTGTTGGTGTTGTGCTATTAACTGCTGCGGTTGTATTTGTTGAACGCGGCCAGCGCAAAGTACCTGTTCACTATGCGAAACGCCAAGTTGGCAATCGTATGATGCAGGCGCAAAGCACTCACCTTCCACTGAAACTGAATATGGCGGGCGTGATCCCTCCGATTTTTGCTTCATCAATTATCTTGTTCCCTGCGACTTTACTGTCGTGGACTGGTAACAGCGATAAATTGTCATGGTTAAAGTCGATCGGTGACATGCTGCATCCTGGTCAGCCTCTCTACGTATTGTTGTATGCGACTGCGATCATTTTCTTCTGCTATTTCTATACTGCTTTAGTCTTCAATCCGAAGGAAACTGCAGATAATTTGAAGAAAAGCGGAGCAATGATTCCGGGCTACCGCCCGGGTGACCACACTGCGAAATATATCGAAAAGTTGATTTTAAAGCTCACACTTATCGGTGCTGTCTATATCACGGTAATTTGCTTGATACCAGAGTTTTTGATCCTGAAGTGGAATGTTCCATTCTATTTTGGCGGTACTTCTCTGCTAATTCTAGTAGTTGTGACAATGGACTTTATGTCGCAGATGCAGTCATACGTGCTCTCACATCAGTACGAGAGTCTGCTCAAGAAAGCTAACTTCAAGGGCTAGGCGTAACAGGCTATGGCGAAAGACGAAGTCATTCAGATGCAGGGCGAAGTCTTGGAAACGTTGCCAAATGCAACTTTCAAGGTCAAGCTCGAAAACGGACATGTGGTTCTTGGTCATATTTCTGGTAAGATGCGTATGCACTACATCCGCATTTTGCCTGGAGATAAGGTTACAGTGGAGTTAACTCCCTACGACCTGACCAAGGCTCGCATCGTATTCCGAGCTAAGTAATAGCTCGGATTTAATTTTGATCGAAAGGAAAGACGATGAGAGTTCAAGCGTCGGTCAAGAAAATTTGCCGCAATTGTAAAATCGTACGCCGCAACCGTGTTGTGCGTGTGATTTGCACCGACCCGCGGCACAAGCAGCGTCAAGGCTGATTGTTGCGACAATCAGTTCCTGATGTTAACATGCAAAGCTTTTTGAACCTGGGGTAAGAAAAGTATGGCCCGTATTGCTGGGGTTAATATCCCGAATCATCAGCATACTGTGATCGGCCTTCAGGCTATTTTCGGTATTGGTCGCACCCGCGCCTATGCCGTCTGCGCAGCTACAAGCGTTGAGCCTACAAAAAAGGTTAAAGATCTCAGTGATGCTGAACTAGATCTGCTGCGTGAAGAACTTGGCAAGTATGTTGTCGAGGGTGATTTGCGCCGCGAAGTGACCATGAGTATCAAGCGTCTTATGGACCTTGGTTGTTACCGTGGTTTCCGTCACCGCAGGGGACTTCCGTGCCGCGGTCAGCGTACTCGTACCAATGCGCGTACTCGCAAGGGTCCGCGTAAGTCCATCGCTGGCAAGAAGTAATAGCAAGGAATTGAAGAATGGCTAAAGCAAACACAGTACGTGTACGTAAGAAAGTCAAAAAGAGCGTGTCTGAAGGTGTTGTGCACGTGCACGCATCTTTCAATAACACGATCATTACCATCACTGATCGCCAAGGGAATGCACTGTCTTGGGCTACCTCGGGCGGTGCTGGTTTCAAAGGCTCTCGGAAAAGTACACCTTTTGCAGCTCAGGTAGCTGCAGAAGCTGCTGGTAAAGTTGCCCAAGAATACGGTGTAAAGAACCTCGAAGTTCGCATCAAGGGTCCGGGTCCGGGTCGTGAATCCGCTGTGCGTGCATTAAACGCACTCGGCTTCAAGATCACGAGTATTTCGGATGTTACGCCGATTCCGCATAACGGTTGTCGTCCGCCGAAGAAGCGTCGTATCTAATCCCGGAGTAAGTTATGGCTCGTTATATTGGACCCAAGTGCAAACTTGCACGTCGTGAGGGTACGGATCTTTTCCTGAAGAGCGCTCGTCGTTCTTTGGATAGTAAGTGCAAACTAGAACAAGCTCCTGGTCAGCATGGTGTGAGCGGCGGTAAAAAGCCATCACGTCTGTCCGACTACGGTGTTCATTTGCGCGAAAAGCAAAAGATTCGTCGTATTTACGGTGTATTGGAACGTCAGTTCCGTCGTTATTTTGAAGAAGCTAGCCGTCGTAAAGGCTCGACTGGTGAAAATCTGTTAAAGATTCTCGAATGTCGTCTCGATAACGTGGTTTATCGTATGGGTTTTGGCTCTACACGTGCCGAATCTCGTCAGCTTGTTTCCCACAAGGCAATTGTGGTGAACGGCAATGTTGTAAATATTCCATCGTACTTGGTTAAGGCTGGCGACGTTGTTTCAGTTCGCGATAAGTCGAAGACTCAGGCTCGCATCCAGGAAGCTGTTTCCTTGGCTGAGGGTATCGGTTTTCCGAGCTGGGTTCAGGTAGATTCTAAGAAACTTGAAGGTATGTTTAAAAACATGCCAGAGCGTTCTGATCTGTCTAGCGACATCAATGAAGCGCTGGTTGTAGAATTCTACTCCAAGTAACATTCTGACCCGGCTAGCCAAGGGATACTGACTTATGCAAATCAACGCGAATGAGTTGCTCAAGCCGCGCATCATTGATGTGCAGGCTTTAAACGCTGCCCAGGCGAAGGTCGTGATGGAGCCGTTCGAGCGCGGTTACGGCCATACGCTCGGTAATGCTCTGCGCCGCATTCTTCTTTCTTCGATGTCTGGCTTCGCGCCGACTGAAGTGAAGATCGAAGGTGTGGTACATGAATATTCCGCACTGGATGGTGTACAGGAAGATGTAGTTGATATCTTGCTGAACCTCAAAGGCGTTGTGCTCAAGCTGCATGGTCGGGACTCGGTTGTTCTCACCCTCTCCAAAGAGGGTGAGGGCGTCGTTAAAGCGTCCGATATTCAGCTGTCACACGATGTTGAGGTGATCAATCCAGATCATGTGATTGCCCATCTGTCTGCTGGTGGCAAGCTCAATATGGAGATTACGGTTGAGAAGGGTCGTGGGTACCAACCTGCACCTAATCGCTTAGGCAAAGATGAAGGCCGTACTATCGGCAACATCATGCTTGATGCGTCTTTCAGCCCGATTCGCCGTGTTAGCTACCACGTAGAAAGCGCACGTGTAGAACAGCGCACTGATCTTGATCGTTTGATTATTGACATTGAAACCAATGGCGTAATCGAACCTGAAGAGGCAGTACGTCAAGCTGCACGTATGCTAATTGACCAGCTCGCCGTGTTCGCTGATCTTGAAGGCACTCCCGTAGAGGAAGAACAGCCACAAGCGCCACAAATCGATCCGATTCTGTTGCGCCCGGTTGATGACCTCGAACTGACTGTCCGTTCGGCTAACTGCCTGAAGGCAGAGAACATCTATTATATCGGCGACCTGATCCAGCGTACCGAGACTGAGCTTTTGAAGGCACCTAATCTTGGGCGTAAATCGCTTAACGAGATCAAGGAAGTTCTTGCCTCTAAAGGCCTCTCGCTGGGCATGCGCCTTGAAAACTGGCCGCCTGCTGGCTTAGAAAAGCCGTAATAGCGGGCAAAAGGAAATCGACAAATGCGTCACCGTCAATCTAATCGCAAATTAAATCGTACGACGAGTCATCGTCTGGCGATGTTGCGTAATCTTGCGAATTCGTTGCTCCGTCACGAAGTCATCAAGACCACTTTACCTAAAGCAAAAGAGCTGCGCCGTGTTGCAGAGCCTTTGATTACTTTGGGTAAAAAGCCTTCGCTTGCGAACCGCCGTCTGGCGTTCAATCGCACTCGCGATCGCGATATGGTGGTTAAGTTGTTCGACGTGCTCGGCCCGCGCTACGCTACCCGTAATGGTGGCTACCTTCGCATTCTGAAGTGCGGTTTCCGTCAAGGCGACAATGCTCCTATGGCATTCGTTGAGCTTGTAGACCGTCCTGAAGAAGCGGAAGCGGTTGAAGCAGGCGAGTAATCGTTTGTTTTACAGCTTTTCGTAGTAAAGTAAAAAGCCAACCGCAAGGTTGGCTTTTTTATTGTCTGGAGTTTTGTTAGTTAACGTGTGGTAATCCGGTTGCAACAGGGAGTACAGAAAACCATTCCCATTCATGTGCTGTTTTAAGGCAAACATTACGTACTAGGCTGTATGCTTGTTCGACATCAAAAGATAATAGGTTGGCGATGTTTATGTAGTCATCTGGCAGTGCAGGGTCTTGCCAGCTGTTTGCTAGGTGCCTTGCTGTAGATGTTGCAATAGTGACTGTCCTTACTCGCGGCTCACCTAAGTGCCGCTCATCCATGAGGTGAGACAGCAGGCTGGGTAAATGCCAGCGCTGCGCCAATTCTGTTTGTAATTCATTAAAAGTAAATCCAAGGATGTGTTTTTGCGCATCATGGCTGCGTGTACCAGGATTTTGCTGCAGATGCTGATTTATTTTTTTGGTTAATTCAGGGGCGTTCAAGCAAATTAAGATTTCGGCTAGATCATGCAGTAATGATGCCGTTGTTACTTCCTCAGGGTCTACATCATTTCTTTGCCCGCCTAAGCTCTCTGCTATTTTTGCGGCTAGATAGGCTCTGGAAATAAGCTGTCTTACTCGGTGCAATGCATCTGGAGTTGGATTTAATTTACTTTCAATGCTTTGCATCTTACCAAATTCACGAAAAAAGCCTCCCATTCCTATCATTAGCAGTACGCGGTTAATAGTATTAACGTCAGTTAATTGGGTTGTGCTACGGTGTTCTTGCTGAAAACGTATTAATCGTAGCGTAAGTAGTGGATCGTGACGGATAAGTTGAGAGATTTCTCTAATACTAATATCGTCAATTCTTGACTGTAAATTATGCATTTGATCAAGCGTATACTGAAGGGCAGGTAGCTCAATTTGACTTAATTTAATCAGCCAATCGTTAAGATCTAGTCGTTTATCTGCGATCATGGTCTTTATTCTGCTGGCTTAAGAGTAGTTTTCATTTTAGCTGTTAAATGGATGAGTTATGGCACGATATGCAATTGGTGATATTCAAGGGTGTTATACCGAGTTAATGTCCTTGCTTAATAGTATGGCTTTTAATCCACTGAATGATCAAATTTACCTTGTTGGTGATTTGGTAAATCGTGGGCCATCTTCGCTTGAAACATTGCGTTGGGCATCTCAGAGTCTGGGGGTTGCCACTGTTTTGGGAAATCATGATTTACATCTGCTGGCAATGTATGCGGGTTTATCTCAGGCAAAACCAGGCGATACGGTGCAAGAAATTTTAGATGCGCCAGATGTAGATATTTTGATGGGCTGGCTAAGACAGCAGCCTCTATTAATTGACCTAGGGGATATCTTGTTAGTACACGCAGGCGTGAGTCCTAACTGGTCACTTGAGGTGGCAAAACATGCGGCTAGTGAGGTGGAAAGCGTATTGCGTGGAGATGATTGGAAGGCATTTTTATCTATCATGTACGGTAACCAGCCTGCAAGCTGGGATGCAGAAATGAAGCTAGAAGATAGATTGCGATTTACTGTCAATTGCTTCACACGAATGCGTTTTGTTACTACTGATGGTTCTTTACAGCTGAAATATAAAGGGGAGCGAGATCATGCCCCTGCGGAAATTCATCCTTGGTTTGAGGCTAAAGATAGGTTGCCTTTACCACGCCGTGTGGTCTGTGGCCATTGGTCCGCGCTTGGTTTAATGCTTAGAGAGCATGTGTGGGCCTTGGACACCGGCTGCGTATGGGGAGGTGCGTTAACTGGGATTGATTTAGACAGCGGGCAGCTTTATCAGGTTGCTGCCCGCTATGAGTATCAGGCGTTGCTGGATTGAGCATTTAATGCTTGATGTGCCGTACAAATGCGTGCTTCTACAAACTGTGTAAGAGTGCGGCGGTTTTCGTGCTCAGTTGGGAAGGGAGCTAAAAAGTTGATTTCTGCATGCAAAGATCGAGTGCCTAAGATTCGCCATGCAGATTGAGCAATAGACATATCGCCAATGTAAGTTGCGGCATCTGAGTATTTTCCTTCTGCATCGGTATAGCGCAGATAGACTGGCTGGATGGTTGCTTTTCCATCAATCGCTGCCTGCAATAGCGAGGATCTAAAAGGTAGTAGCTGACGTCCGCAGCCCGTTGTGCCTTCAGGGAAAACAGTTACACAATGCCCTTCGTTTAGTGCGGCAACAATCGCTTCGTTCACTCGGGCGGTATCTCGCTTACGATCACGTTCAATAAATAAAGTGCCGGAGCCAATGCAGAGCCTGCCGATAATTGGCCATGCCCTGAGCTCTGCTTTGGCAACAAAACGTGAAACGGTGACTGCATCTAATACAAAAATATCCAGCCAAGAAATATGGTTGGCTAGCAGCATGTGCTGGCTTGGGTATTGCCCAGGTTCAATGCCCTGTACGCGTAGCCTTACTCCCAAGATTTGAGTAAATTGCTTTGACCATTTTTGGATGTAGTTCACCCTATCTTCAAGCGCCATGTTTGGGAACCGAAAGGTAACTTTGGACAATCCTTTAGCAAAATGGCTAATTAAGCGGCATAAGCGACTAAGACGTAGGCATAACAATGGAGTGCGCATGCAGCTAAATTTCTGTATGAAAATTCGTAATGCTCTGAGTTTAGCTGTTTCTTGGCTCTTCGGCCAATTACTGTCTATGTGAAGATCACCGCATGAAATGTCGGGCATAGCGCATATCCAAATTTTGCATTGGCAAAAGGATAAATAAGTCTGCAGTATTAAAATCAGGATCCCATGCCGGCTCTCCGCAGATGAGTGCTCCAGCACGTAAATATCCTTTAATGAGTGGCGGGATTTCTGTGTCTAAACGCTGATTGAGTGTCGAGATAGGTAAAGGGCAGCGAGGGAAAACGCGCCATTCAACAGGGGCTAGTTTGTCTTTGGCTAGCTTGCGATACAGGCTGGCAGCAACATGTCCACCGTCGGCAATAGAGACGCTGGCGCAGCCAATAAGGTAGTTGTAGTTGTTCTTGCTCATGTATTCGGCAAGACCTGCCCAGAGCAGGGTAATGGTGGCACCAGAGCGATAATCTGGATGAACGCAGGAGCGGCCAATTTCTACCAGCTGCTCACGTAGATGGCCAAGGCGGGTTAGGTCAAATTCTGTATCTGAGTAGTAGCTACCCAGCTTGCGGGCTTGATGAGGGGGGAGGATACGATAGGTGCCAACAACTTCACCTGTTTCATCGTCTTGCACGAGCAGATGGTCACAGTAAGCATCGAACAGATCTCGATCAATGCCGGGCTCGCGACATACAATGCGCGCACCCATTTCTTCCACAAATACACGATAGCGCAGGGCTTGAGCCGCGCGTATAAGTTCTTCACTGTGCGCGATAGAGACAGAGAGTTTGCGTTTACGGCTAGGGGTGATCTGAGTTTGAAGCATTAGTTTCCTCCTGAGTAAGAGGAAACTTAATGCTTGTAGATGACGCTGCTATGACGGTGAGATGAAGCTGAAATGACAGACTAAAATTGCTTTAGTTTGGTAAAGAATCTACATCGTCAGGGAGGCTGATTGGAGCGGGAATGCTGTATTCTTCATTTGCCCAACGGCCCAAATCAATCAGTTTGCAGCGTTCTGAGCAAAAAGGACGGTTAGGATTGGTTGTGGAATATGTATGTTGTTTACCACAACTTGGGCATTTTATTTGAAATGTAGGAGTCGTCATAAGTTGCAATAGCCAAGTTGGAAGTCGATATCTGAATCAACAACCTTTGCGCGCTCTCCACTGGTTGATGGGATAACAAAGCGAATATTGATCGCGTAGCGGTTAGCAGATAGCTCTGGAACTGCGGCTAAATGAGCGGGCAGGCTCACTCTTAATAGCTGAACTGTTTTTCCTCCTGACATTTGCTGGAAGTTACCATTTTTTGCGGTGTAGCTATTCTCACGCATACTATCTCGTAGTAAGCGCAAGATGATGTCTAAGCCTTGCTTGATGGGTAGCAGCGGGTTAAACCATGCATCAATGTCTACCCTACGATAATCTGCTGTTTGCTGCTGCCAATAATGGTAGGAGGGGAGGTCGAATGCACAGGCTCCACCTGGTATCGTTACTCGCTGTTTAATGGCCATTAACCATTCATTTTCACGCAGTGCCTGCCCAAATTTCCCCGTCATATTTAACATCTTGCTGTGTGTTTCTTCAATGTCGATCAAAACACGCTCGAGCGCGTCTTCGGATATTTGGGGGTTGTTACGCAGCGCGGATAATGCCTGCCGCTGGCGTTCTAACTCTTGCAGCAAATCTGACTTCATATCCGCACGACTAGCGACTTCCATAATCTCGAAAATGCCGAGTAAGGCCGCATGATGGTCGGTGGCAGAGTCACGCCTCACATACTCAATGGTGCGGTTGTATAAATACTCGAGCCGCAAAAGGGTGCGAATGCGCTCGTTAATTGGGAATTCGTAGCTAATCACGATGCGTCTAACCGGCGAAGATATTCGATTTTGCAGCAAGAAATGGTTTATGAAAATGAATTACGTAAACCGACATGTTTAATCCTGATATCGCTGATGGAGAGTGCTAACTGTAGATTGTAAATGAGCGAGCGTCGTTTCATTTAAAATAATATCATCTGCGAGTTCTATTCGTGTTTTTCTTGGGCACTGGCTTGCAATAATGGCCTCTATTTCATGCTTACTTAGGCCATTGCGAGCTTGAACACGGGCAATTTGCTGCTCAATTGAGCAATCCACTACTAAACTGAGATCAATAATGTGGCTATAGCTCCCTGTTTCAAACAGCAGGGGGGCCGCTAAAATGGCGTAGGGCGTGTGATCTGGCAAATCATTAAGCATCTGTATTGCTACATCTTTGATACGTGGATGGAAAATCGCTTCAAGTTTTTTTTTTGCCGCAGGCTCTGCATAAATATGCTGGCGCATCCGTGCTCGATCTAAAGATCCATTATCGCTTAAGTATTCTGGACCAAATACTTGGGCAATTTGATCTAAAACTGGTGATGGGGGGATGCTGAGAGCGTGGGCAATATCATCGGTATCAATAATAGGCACGCCTTGCGCGGCAAAAAGATGGGCAACTGTTGATTTACCGCTGCCTATCCCTCCAGTTAGCCCAATAACCCGCATGCCATCGGCTCTCACTAAACGGCTCCACCATTAAAGATGAGTTGTTGCAATGTGGTGCCAAAAATTAATGTAAGCCAGCCAGCTATACCTAAATAAGGACCAAAAGGCATCGGTTTACCCATGCCTCGTTTGGCGAGGATGGCTAGTGCAATGCCGATCACTGCTCCGCTAATTGACGAAAGTAAAATAACACTAGGTAGCGCTTGCCAGCCAAACCATGCGCCAAGGGCTGCAAGTAGCTTAAAGTCACCATAGCCCATTCCTTCCTTGCCGGTGATTAATTTAAATATCCAATACACGCTCCATAGCACTAAGTAGCCAGCAGCGGCACCAATCACCGCCTGATCCAATGGAACAAAGACATTATTTAAATTGAACAGGAGCCCCAGCCAGAGTAAGGGCAGCGTGATGCTGTCTGGCAGTAAATAGGTATCGGCATCAATAAATACTAAGGCAATCAAAAACCACGTTAGCAAAATAGCCGCGATGGCTGCAATGGTTACACCAAAGTGAAGCCCTGCAACAGCAGTCAGCGTTGCACAAAGTAGCTCGACCATTGGATAGCGCGGGCTGATACGAATCTTGCAGCCACGGCAGCGGCCTCGCAATAGCAGGTAGCTAATCACGGGAATGTTTTCTAGAGCACTAATGGCATGGCCACAGCTGGGGCAGGCTGAGCGAGGAACAACTAAGTTGTAGCTAGCGGCTTGTGGCATTGGCGCGTCGATGGGGGCATCAATCATCTGGCATTCTTGCCTGAATTGCTGCTCCATCATTTTGGGAATGCGATGGATCACTACATTTAAAAAACTACCAACTAATAAACCTAGTGCGAATAAAAACCCGCCATATATGGCGGGGGTATCTAAAAACAACGCAATCATTAACCGACAACCTCGCCCATTTTGAAAATTGGTAAGTACATAGCAACCACCAAGCCGCCAATCAGCGTACCTAAGACCACCATAATAACGGGTTCCATTAAGCTGGAGAGTGCTTCAACTGCGTTATCTACTTCTTCTTCATAATAATCAGCAACCTTGCCAAGCATTGAATCTAATGCGCCAGACTCTTCACCAATTGCCACCATCTGCATCACCATATTGGGAAACATATTGGTGCTTTGCATAGACAAAGTGAGGCTAGTACCTGTGCTTACCTCGGTTTGAATCTTTTTGGTGGCTATTTTATACAGGTAATTACCTGCCGCACCGCCAACAGAATCAAGGGATTCAACCAATGGAACCCCTGCCGCAAACATAGTCGCCAAGGTGCGGCACCAGCGTGCAATCGTTGCATTAAGCATAATTTGCCCAATGATAGGGATTTTTAGTAGTAAGCGATCCATGACGATTTGAATCGCTTCAGATTTTTTCCACGCTTTTAAGAAGCCCCAAATCCCGCCAAAAATTCCCCCAAATATAAGCCACCAATAGGTCACAAAAATATCTGAAATAGCCATCACAATCAGAGTTGGTGTAGGCAGATTTGCACCAAAACTAGAAAATAACTCTTTAAACGCGGGAATAACAAAAATCATAATGACGGCTGTAATCACAAATGCCGCCACAATCACGGCGGTGGGATAAAATAGAGCCGATTTAATTTTCTTTTTAACCCCCAGTGTTTTCTCTTTATACGTGGCTAGCCGCGCGAGTAATGCATCCAAAATACCTGCTTGCTCACCTGCTTGAATCAAGTTGCAGTACAGTGCATCAAACTCATTAGGATGCTTTCTAAATGCCTGAGTAAGGGACGAGCCTGTTTCAATATCATTTTTGATATCTAATAGCAGCTTGGTTACGGATGGATTGCTATGGCCTTTGGCGACGATATCAAATGACGTAAGTAAAGGAACGCCTGCTTTGAGCATAGTGGCAAGCTGGCGTGTAAACATGGTGATATCTTCATCAGTAATTTTCTTACTGGAACCCATGCGTTGTTTCTTGACTTTAAGGACATTGACACCCTGACGACGCAAGGTGTTTTTAACCACATGCTCGCCACTGGCCCGCATTTCGCCCTTAACTATTTTGCCGCCACGATCTTTACCTTCCCATACAAAAGTAAACTCTTTTACTTTTAGGGCTTTAGATGCTATTGCCATGATGGCCCTCTGTGTGTTTTATTCATTAGTTACCGCCATAATTTCTTCTAATGAAGTGAGTCCTTGCTTCACTTTTCGTAAGCCTGATCCGCGTAAATCACGTACACCATCTCGCTTAGCTTGATCCGCGATGTCAATGGCGTTGCCGTTGGTCATAATGATTCGATTCATCGCATCGGTAATAGGCATGACTTGGTAAATGCCCACTCGGCCTTTGTAACCTGATCCCTTACAAATATCACAACCAACCGGCTTGTAGGGGCTCCAAGTGCCATCCAAATCTTCCTCTGCAAAACCAGCATCGAGTAAGGCTTGATGTGGAATGTCAATAGGTGTTTTGCAACTACAGAGCTTACGAGCTAAGCGCTGGGCGGTGATCAAAATGACGGATGAAGCAATATTAAACGGGGCAATCCCCATGTTTAACATACGGGTTAGCGTGGTAGGGGCATCGTTGGTGTGCAAAGTGGAAAACACCATGTGACCTGTTTGGGCCGCTTTAATCGAAATATCGGCGGTACCTAAATCACGAATTTCCCCGACCATGATGATGTCAGGATCTTGGCGCAGAAAGGCTTTTAGCGCCACGGCAAAGGTGAGCCCTGATTTTTCATTGACGTTAACTTGGTTAACGCCAGGCAAGTTAATTTCGCATGGGTCTTCTGCCGTAGAGATATTGATCCCCGGCTGATTCAAAATATTTAAACAGGTATACAGCGAAACGGTTTTGCCTGAGCCGGTTGGACCTGTAACCAAGATCATTCCATACGGGCGTTGGATGGCCTCAAGTAGGATTTCTTTTTGGTCAGGATCGTAGCCTAAGGCATCAATGCCCAGCGTGGCAGAGGAAGGATCTAAAATCCGCATACAAATTTTCTCGCCATGCATGGTTGGCATGGTGGACACCCGAAAATCGATTGCACGGCTTTTAGACAGCACAAGCTTCATGCGGCCATCTTGAGGAACGCGTTTTTCTGAGATGTCGAGCTTAGAAATAACTTTAATGCGAGATGCCAGCTTGTCTTTAATTGCCAGTGGAGGTTGTGCTACTTCGCGCAATACCCCATCTAGTCGATAGCGAATTCGAAAGTACTTTTCGTAAGGCTCAAAGTGGATGTCTGAAACACCGGCGTTAATGGCATCGAGTAAGATTTTTTGCAAGTATTTAACAATCGGCGCGTCATCAACTTCCATCGCTGCCGCGTCATTTTGGCTGGTATCTTCTTCATCGCCCGCCATTTCTAGATCGACTTCATCTAGTGACATTTTGCTTAGATTGGCACCTGAGGCCTCGATAAGCTTATCGAGTAATGACACTAGCTTGCTGTCCTCAACTACCAGCGGCTGAACTTGCAGGCCAGTTTGAAAGCGCACCTCTTCTAGTGCTTGCAAGTTGGTGATGTCAGATAGGCCAATAAATAGCTTTGTGCCCCGCTTAAAGAGCGGCACGATTCGCTGGATCTGCATCACTTTGTGATCCAAGACCCCTTGAGGGATATAGCTTGAATCTAGGTGATCAAGATCGAGTAGCGGATAGCCAAATGCTTGCGACGAAAACTCAGCCACATCCCTCGCAGTCATTTTGTGACTGCGAATGAGTTGCTCGATAAACGGCGTTTTGCTGCTGTTG
Organism: Iodobacter sp. CM08; assembly: GCF_033446605.1. NCBI lineage: Bacteria > Pseudomonadati > Pseudomonadota > Betaproteobacteria > Neisseriales > Chitinibacteraceae > Iodobacter > Iodobacter sp. CM08. The sequence continues at coordinate 186,762 of NZ_JAWQUO010000001.1, forward strand.
GCCGTAGTTTGCAAAGCCTCTGCGTCTGCTTCAATCAATCTTCCGTGTTGAACAAGCAGGCGGGCAAGACCAGATACAGGAGTGTTGGGAGCTGACATGGCCTTCAATGTGTAATCAAAAAGAGGGAAAAACAATCTAATGATGTTACATCTTTAGTTTAGCAAATACCTTTTAATCTTGCGTTGCTATTCCAAACTAAAGAAAAATAAATTAATGCTGCAAATCAAATATTAGATGCATAAAGGCGGACAACGCGAATGCTGCGGTCCTGTGTTTGAACAATTTCAATCCGCTGGCCGGCTAAAACAAGGCAAGTACCTGCATCTGGGATATCTTGAAAGTGCTCAAGGATTAAACCATTTAATGTTTTTGGGCCATCAACAGGAAACGATAATCGAAGCTTTCTATTTAACTCACGTAGGCTTGATGCGCCATCCAGTAAAATACTGCCATCAGGTTGGCGTAGAACCTTTGCGCCTTGCGTTGGGGCATTTGTGGTGAATTCTCCGACTACCTGTTCCAAAATATCTTCAAGTGTAACCAGTCCTTGCATTTCACCATATTCATCAACAACGACAGCTATTCTACGTTTATTTTCTTGGAAGTTTTGTAATTGTGTAAATAAGGGGGTGCTAGATGGAATAAAGTAGGGGGGACGCATCATTTCACGCAAGCTAGTTTGATCTACTTCATCCTCTTTTAAAGATAAAACTTTCCGAATATGCAAAATGCCAATGATATTGTCAGGATTACAAGAATAAACGGGGAGGCGAGTGTGATGACAAGTAAATATTTGTTTGCGAATTTCATCTGTTGGGGCATCTAAATCAATACTTTCCATTTGATGGCGTGGTGTCATTACATCATCTACCGTAATACTTGCCAGTTCAAATAGGTTTAATAGCATCGTATGATGCTTTTTCTCCATGTGCCGCCCAGATTCTAAAACCAATAAACGCAGCTCTTCAGGAGAAAGCGTTTGTTGGTTATCATTATTTTTTTTGAGACGTAATGCTTTAATTAATGCGCTAACAAATAAATTAACTAGCCAAACAGCAGGGTACAACACTCTTAGAAGAATCAGTAAGGGGGAGGATGCCGCGTAGGCTAAAGGTTCTGCATAAGTTGCTGCGAGTACTTTAGGGGTCGCCTCGGAAAAAATAAGAATAGCAATTGCCACCAATAATGTAGCGATACCTAAGGCGAAATCATTACCCGAAAATAAGCGATCCGCAATAAGAGCGGATAATGTTGCCGAGGCGGTGTTTATGACGGTATTGCCAATCAAAATGACGGAAAGAAGTTTGTCTGTTTGGCTAAGTAACTTTTGGGTACGGACTGCGGCGCGATGACCTTGGCGCGCTTTGCTGGCTACTTTATAACGATTAACTGCCATCATGGCGGTTTCTGCGCCAGAAAAAAAAGCAGATGTAAATAAGCAAGCAGCAAGCGCAGTATAGAGAAATGCTAGGGGGAGTTGTTCCAAAATATTACAAGGCCCGTGGTTGAGAGAGGCGTGTTGATTATATACGGTGCAAGAGCGCCTCAAAAACAAAACGGCTACCTATATACCCTAGGAAGAGTAGTGCAAAGCCAGCAAGAGTCCAGTTGGCCGCGAAGCGCCCACGCCAACCATATTTAAATCTACCCCAAAGTAGAATGCCAAATACGAGCCATGCGGCTATGGATAGGATGACTTTATGTGAGAAAACAAGCCCATGGCCCCAAACTAGCTCAGAAAAAAATATTCCTGAAAGTAGGGCAAAGGTCAGTAAAATAAAGCCTAGGCGTACGCAGGCAAACATGAGTTTTTCTAAAGTCATCAAAGGAGGAAGTGTGCGAATTAACGACCCTGCTTTGGCTTGATGCAGTGTTTGATCTGCAAAACGCATTAGAATGGCAACCCCTGCAGCATTAAGTAGCATGCCGTGTGCAAACATGGCTAATAAAAAGTGGCCACGAGACAATGGGCTTAATGGGTACGTAATTGGATGCCCATTAGGTAATAATATCGATAGCAGTAAAAATATCGCGGCGATGCCTAGCATTGGGGGTTGTAAACCATCCATTTTCCAGAAAAATTGCCCACACATATAGATGCACAAGGTAGAAAATGCGCTGAGCGATAGTGCCTCTGCCGCACCAAAGTGCAAGGTGCTTGCCCAAAGCAAGGGAGGAAAGAGGGCGAAAGCATGCAGCAACAAGCCACTGATTAAAAGTAGTTGTTCCAGAGTGGGCGTAAGCAGGCTTTTGGAGTGAGAAGAAGCAAGCCGGCTGCGGCAAAAATGCCAGCCAAGCAACAGGTATATGGTTAAGGCCGGCAGCGCTAAATAAGTCGCTGGGCTAACTTCAGGTAAAATGCTCATTATATAAGTCTATCAGAGCGAGGTCCCTCTTGGGGCAGTCGCCAAGCAAAGGATCAAGCATGTTCGAAAATCTTTCCAGTCGTCTATCTGGCGTAGTTAAAAATTTACGTGGCCAGTCTCGCCTTACGGAAGACAATATTCAAGACGCAATGCGTGAAGTACGCATGGCCCTGCTTGAGGCTGACGTGGCTTTACCTGTCGTTAAACAGTTTATTAACGACGTTAAAGTTCGTGCTCAAGGTCAAGAAGTTATTGGTAGTCTTACACCGGGTCAAGCGGTAATTGGTGTTGTCTATGAAGAACTGACCAAGTTAATGGGGGTGCAAAATGACGCTCTCAACTTGGCTGCCGTGCCTCCAGCTGTCATTTTAATGGCGGGTTTGCAAGGCGCAGGGAAAACAACCACATCGGGTAAATTAGCAAAATTACTTAAAGAAACGCAAAAAAAGAAAGTTTTACTGGTGTCGACCGACGTTTATCGCCCAGCAGCGATTGAACAGTTAAAAACATTGGCTGGGCAATTAGAAGTGGAGTGGTTCCCTTCTGATATTGCGCAAAAGCCAGTGGATATCGCGCTTGCTGCACATGATTATGCGAAAAAACATTTCCATGATGTGTTAATTGTTGATACGGCTGGTCGGTTGGCTATTGATGAAGCCTTGATGGCAGAAATTAAGGCTCTACACGAGGCAGTGAATCCAGTTGAAACCCTGTTTGTGGTGGATGCCATGCAGGGGCAAGATGCGGTGAATACGGCCAAAGCTTTTAACGAAGCACTGCCTCTAACCGGTATTGTGCTTACTAAAATGGACGGTGATTCGCGCGGCGGTGCGGCCTTATCAGTAAGAAATATTACGGGAAAACCGATTAAATTTCTGGGCACGGGTGAAAAACTTACCGGCCTAGAACCATTCCATCCAGATCGTATGGCTGGCCGTATTTTGGGAATGGGCGATGTGCTGTCCTTGATTGAAGACGTACAAAATAGCGTTGATCAAGAAGAAGCACTTAAAATGATGAAAAAAGTTAAATCCGGTAAGGGATTTGACTTGGAAGATTTTAAAACACAAATCCAGCAAATGAAAAAAATGGGTGGCATGAGTGCCCTGATGGACAAATTGCCTGGCCAAGTGAGCCAGATGGCTAATAGCCAAGTGACTGACAAATCTGTGGCGCGGATTGAGGGCATTATTAATTCGATGACACCAGAAGAGCGTCGTAAACCTGAACTACTCAAGGCCAGCCGCAAACGCCGTATTGCAGCAGGGGCAGGGGTGCAAGTTCAAGAGGTTAATCGCTTGCTTAAGCAGTTTGAAGAAACACAAAAAATGATGAAACAGTTCTCTAAAGGCGGTATGGCGAAGCTGATGCGTGGAATGAGTGGTATGAAGGGAATGTTGCCAGGTTTATAACAAATTGCAGCCCTTTGCCCTGATCGTTGCTTAGTTTATAGAGGGGTAATTCCCTTCTAAGTACCCCAGATTTATAAAAATTCGCACCTGACCGGCTGCCGAATATCACGTTAAGCTTTACAACGTGATTGTTTTTACTGTACTTTTGCCGGTTATTCTTGCGGGGTTTGAGTTTTTGTCTCATAATCGAACCCCTTTAAATTAATCTCCATTATTGGGTTTAATGCCATGGTTGTTATTCGTCTTTCCCGCGGCGGTGCTAAAAACCGTCCGTTTTACAATGTTGTTGTAACTGACTCCCGTAATCGTCGTGACGGTCGCTTTGTTGAGCGTCTTGGCTTTTACAACCCACTCGCCAAAGATGGCGAAGAAGGCGTGCGTCTAGCTATGGACCGCGTAAGCTACTGGGTAGGCGTTGGTGCGCAAGCTTCTGACTCCGTTGCCAAGTTGCTGAAGAGCTACAAACCAGCTGCTGTTGCTGCTTGATTCAAGCCGTGACTACGCAAAAGCGGGCTTCATCGTCAGTACCTGATGATCTTTTGATCATGGGTTACGTGAGTGGAGCTTTTGGTATTCATGGCTGGATCAATTTGGTGGGTGACACTGAAGATGCCGATAGTCTTTTTGACTACGACACTTGGTGGATCGGTCAAGAAGGTCAATGGCAAGCGTATACGCTTGTTGAAGGTCAAGTTCATACCAAGAAACTTGCTGCTCAACTTGAAGGTGTAAATGATCGCGATGCGGCGTTTGCGTTAAAGAGTTGTAAAATTGCAGTTTCACGCAGCCTGTTGCCAGCACCTGCTACTGATGAATATTACTGGATCGATTTAATCGGGCTAGATGTCATCAATGTGCAAGGTGAGAAGCTGGGTATTGTGGATAACTTGTTTGAAACCGGTGCTAACGATGTGATCGTTGTGAAAGATGGCCAGACTGAGCGTCTGCTACCTTTTGTGGCCCATGTTGTGCTCAAGGTTGATCTTGCTGCTAAAACAATCTCTGTGGATTGGGGCCTTGATTACTAAGGCTGAAGTAAATCACTTTGATGTGATTACTTTGTTTCCAGAGATGTTTGAGGCGATCACTCGTCATGGTATTACTCGGCGAGCGGTTGAATTAGGTTTGTTTGAACTAATCAGTTGGAATCCACGCGATTTCACTATAGACAAACACCGCACTGTGGACGATCGGCCTTATGGTGGTGGTCCAGGTATGGTGATGCTGCCAGAGCCGCTAGAAAGCGCGCTTGAAGCGGCTAAAAATAGGCAGCGTAAGGCTGGTGTTGCTATAACGCATACCATCTATTTATCTCCCCAAGGGGCGACATTAACGCATGATAAAGTGCTAGAGCTAGCAAAAAAGCCGGGTCTGGTTTTGTTATGTGGTCGTTATGAGGGTGTAGATGAGCGTTTGCTGGATCGCCAGATCGACGAGGAAATCTCGGTTGGCGATTATGTGCTTTCAGGTGGAGAGCTGCCTGCAATGGTGTTGATGGATGCCATCATTCGCCAATTGCCCGGCGTGCTTAACACCGCAGCGAGTGCAGAAGAAGATTCATTTGTGGATGGGTTGCTGGATTGCCCGCATTACACCCGTCCCGAAAATTATCTAGGTATGAATGTACCGGAAGTCTTACTTTCAGGGAATCATGCACTGATACGGCGCTGGCGCTTAAAACAGTCTTTGGGTCGAACGCTTTTGCGTAGGCCTGACTTGTTAAAAGAGCGACAGCTATCAAAAGAGGAAGCTCGTCTTCTGGCCGAATTTAAGGCGGATCTGGCGACAAGCCAGGATCAGGTGGTTTGACCACCTTTGAAGGAACAAGCTTCACATTGGAGTAATACCCCATGGATTTGATTCAAATACTTGAGCAAGAAGAAATCGCTCGCTTAGCTAAGACTATTCCTGTTTTCGCCCCAGGCGACACCGTGATCGTTCAGGTCAAGGTTAAGGAAGGTACACGTGAGCGTCTGCAGGCTTATGAAGGCGTTGTGATTGCTAAGCGTAATCGCGGCCTGAATAGCTCCTTTATCGTGCGTAAAATTTCCGCCGGTATGGGTGTTGAGCGTACATTCCAAACTTACTCACCACTGGTAGCTGGTATTGAAGTTAAGCGTCGCGGCGATGTACGTCGTGCTAAGCTTTACTACCTCCGTGATCGTTCAGGTAAATCTGCACGTATTAAGGAAAAATTGCCAGCACGTAAGATTGTTGCTAAAGCTGCTGCTTAATTTTTTAAGCAACTCAGTATTTAAACGCGGGCCGAGTGCCCGCGTTTTCGTTTCCATAACAAAGATCGTTTGAGGTTGTTATGCGCATCGAAAACATGTCTTATCATGCGGTTATTGCAAGCCCCGTTGGGCCTCTTGGGCTAGCCGAACATGACGCTCAGTTAGTTTTGCTTGAATTTCTTCCTCCTTCTGCTCCTTTATTGGCGGCAACAAGTCCTCTGCTCGTAGAGGCGACACGTCAGTTAGCCTGTTATTTTCAAAATCCCTTGTTTGTCTTTGATCTGCCTTGGGCTTTGTCGGTTAGTGCGCATCAACATAAGGTTTTGGCAGCGATTGCTGCGATTCCAGTTGGAAATGTGCAAACCTATGCCGAAATTTCCAAGTGTGTTCAGTCTAGTCCTCGAGCGGTAGGCGGTGCTTGCGGTAAAAATCCTTTGCCTCTGTTTATTCCTTGTCATCGAGTCGTGGCGGCCAAAGGCTTGGGTGGTTTTAATGCTGGACGAAGTGGTGTGGATTGGTTGCCTATTAAGCGCTGGTTGCTAAATCATGAGCAAGCAAGCTATGGATGAGCAATTACTGTTAATTGATGAATTTTTAGATGCCGTTTGGCTGAGTGATCAGTTGTCTAAAAATACCATTGATAGTTATCGGCGCGATTTGCTGATTTGGGCTCAATGGCTGTTGGCGGAGCGGCAGTGTGATCTGCTGAGCGCTGATCGAGAGTGCGTGCAAGCTTTTTTAGCGAGACAGGCTCGTGATATGAAAGCCGCCACTTTGGCGCGGCGTATGGCCAGCTTACGCAAATTTTATCGGCACTGGATTTTATCAGGGCAGGCTAGTTTTGATCCTACCGCTGAATTAACCGCTCCAAAACGGATTCGCCCCCTGCCTAAGGCCTTGGATGAGGATCGAATTGAGGCGCTTTTATTGGCTCCAGAGCTTGATCAGGCCGGTGGATTAAGAGATCGGGCCATGTTAGAGCTGATGTACGCTACCGGTTTACGCGTAAGCGAGCTAGTTACTCTGCCATTAGGGCAAATAAAATTACGTGAGCGCTATGTGCAGATTTTGGCAGGCAAGGGCGGTAAGCAGCGTTTGGTGCCAATGGGGGAAGTGGCTGCTGATTGGGTTGAGCAATATTTGGCTTATTCTCGGCCGCTGCTAGTTGGGGTGCATCAGGTGGCGGAGGCCTTTGTTAATCAGCGTGGTCACCCCCTTACTCGGCAGGGGTTTTGGTACATTATTAAGCAATATGCTGGCACAGCGGGTATTGATGCGAGTCATTTAAGCCCACACGTTTTAAGGCATGCTTTTGCCACACACTTGTTGAATCATGGCGCTGATTTGCGCGTGGTGCAGATGTTGCTTGGGCACGCTGATATCACGACTACTCAGATTTATACTCATGTTGCATCGGCTCGTTTGAAATCGTTGCATAAAGAACACCATCCGCGTGGTTCTCGTTCATAAGAATAATCCCCATATGCTAATCTCATAACTAATCCGTCGTTTGGCGGCTCGGGGAGAAATGGAATGGATGCAACTTGGGCGCAGAAGTATCAAGAACTTGCTATGGGTTATATCGCAGAGTTCGGGGTAAAAATCATTGCCGCGATTGCTTTTTGGGTAATAGGCCGCTGGCTAATCGGTTTTGCCGTTCGTTTGGTGCAAAGCTCTTTAAGTAAGCAAAAGGTTGATCCTACCGTATTGCGTTATGTTGGCTCAGTTATTACGGTTACTTTGAATATCTTGCTCGTGATTGGCATCTTGGGCTACTGCGGGATTCAAACCACAACATTCGCGGCGTTAATTGCCGCTGGTGGTATTGCAATTGGCATGGCTTGGTCCGGTTTATTGGCTAATTTTGCTGCAGGTGCTTTTATTATTGTGTTACGCCCGTTTAAGGTGGGTGATTTTGTTGCGGTTGCAGGGATCGTGGGGACAGTGAGCGAAATTGGCTTATTTTCTACCATGATTAATACGCCAGATAATGTGATGACTTTGGTTGGAAACAATAAGATTTTTTCTGACAATATTCAGAATTTCACTTTGAATCCATTTCGCCGAGTTGATTTAAAGGCTCAATTAGCAGGGAGTGCAGATCATGTTGCCGCGATGCAGGTATTGCGCGATAAGATCGCGGCTATTCCAAATGTATTGGCTGAGCCTAAGGTTGATGTAGAAATCCTTGAGTTTAATTTGGTTGGGCCGGTCTTGGTGGTACGACCGTATTGTCATAATGATCATTATTGGCAAGTCTATTTTGATACTAATCGCACTATTAAAGAAAGCTTGGCTGCGGCTGGATTTCCAGTGCCAATGCCTGCACAAACTGTTGTGGTACAGCAACAGGCGTAATCAGTTTATTGATGGTGATGGGATGTTTGGCATAAAAAAATCCCCATCCAGTGTTGGATGGGGATTTTTTGCTTTAGCACTTAAGCGGGAATGGCTTCTTTATTAGTGATATCTAGGCTAACTTTGCCATCATCATCAATATCGATCGTTACCTCGCCGCCATGTATTAAGCGACCAAACAGCAGCTCATCGGCAAGTGCTTTCCTAATGGTATCTTGAATCAGCCTTGCCATAGGCCTAGCCCCCATCATTGGGTCAAAGCCTTCAGCGGCAAGGTGCGTTTTCAAAGCAGGGGTAAAGTGTGCTTCTACTTTCTTTTCTTGCAGCTGAACTTCAAGTTGAATGAGGAATTTATCTACAACTTGCATAATGATTTCGTGCGAAAGCGGTGCAAATGGAATGATTGCATCCAAGCGGTTGCGGAATTCAGGCGTAAACATCCGCTTAATTTCTTGCATTTCGTCGCCGGTTTGCTTGCTAGTTGTAAAGCCAATCACCGATTTTGTCAGCGTTTCCGCACCGGTATTGGTGGTCATAACAATAACGACATTTCTAAAGTCTGCTTTACGCCCGTTGTTATCAGTGAGCGTGCCGTGATCCATAACTTGTAACAGCACGTTAAAGATGTCTGGATGTGCTTTTTCAATTTCATCCAGCAGCAGTACAGCGTATGGGTGCTTGGTAATCGCTTCGGTGAGCAAACCGCCTTGCTCAAAGCCAACATAGCCTGGAGGTGCACCAATTAAACGGCTAACCGCGTGGCGTTCCATATATTCGGACATATCAAAACGTAGCAATTCAATACCCATGGTATAGGCTAGCTGGCGGGCCACCTCGGTTTTTCCTACGCCAGTTGGGCCGCTAAATAAGAAGGCACCAATTGGTTTTTGTGGATTGCCTAGACCTGCCCTTGCCATTTTGATTGAAGTTGCTACCGATTCAATTGCTTTTTCTTGGCCAAATACCACGCGTTTAAGATCGCTTTCTAGCGTTTTAAGGGTATTGCGATCGTTAGTTGATACGCTCTTTGGCGGAATGCGCGCAATCTTAGCCACGATTTCTTCGATTTCGTGTTTGTTAATGGTTTTCTTTTGCTTGGATTTAGGCAAAATCTTTTGTGCGGCACCCGCTTCATCAATGACATCAATCGCTTTATCGGGTAAGTGACGATCATTAATATACTTGGCGGAAAGCTCGGCAGCCGTTGTGAGCGCCGCCAAGGTGTATTTCACGCCATGGTGTTGCTCAAATTTATCTTTCAAGCCTTTCAGGATCTCAATCGTCTGTTCGACGGTTGGTTCGGGCACATCAATCTTTTGGAAGCGACGTGATAAGGCGTTGTCTTTTTCAAAAATGCCACGGTATTCGGTATAAGTAGTGGCGCCAATGCATTTTAATGTGCCATTTGAGAGTGCTGGCTTCAATAAATTAGAGGCATCTAAGGTGCCACCAGAAGCTGCACCTGCACCAACTAAAGTATGAATTTCATCAATAAACAGCACCGCATTGCGTTCTTCTTGTAGCTGTTTGATTACGGCTTTTAAACGCTGCTCAAAGTCGCCGCGATACTTGGTTCCTGCAAGGAGTGCACCCATATCAAGGCCGTAAACTGTGGCGTCTTTAAGAATGTCAGGTACGTTTCCTTCAACAATACGCCGTGCTAACCCTTCGGCGATCGCAGTTTTACCAACACCTGCTTCTCCTACTAGCAGAGGGTTGTTTTTGCGACGACGGCATAGTGTTTGAATGACGCGCTCTAATTCATGCTCACGCCCAATGAGAGGATCTATCCGCCCGGCAATGGCTTGCTGATTTAGGTTTTCAGTGAAACTGCTGAGTGCCCCGCCTGCGGTAGTTTCTTCTTCGTGTTCTTCGTTTTGCTCTGTGCGTGGAATAGGCTGCTGTGCGCTAGCCGATTTTGCAATGCCATGAGCAATAAAATTTACCACGTCCAGACGTGTAATCGCTTGTTGGTGCAGGTAATAAACCGCGTGGCTGTCTTTCTCGCCAAATATGGCAACGAGCACATTGGCACCCGTTACTTCTTTTTTGCCAGAAGATTGCACGTGTAAAATAGCGCGTTGTATGACGCGTTGAAAACCAATGGTAGGTTGGGTTTCAACTTCACCATCGCCAGAAACGACTGGAGTGTGCTCTTTTACAAAGTCGCCAAGTTGGCGACGCAGCTCATCCATGTGCGCGCCGCATGCACGTAATACTTCTGCTGCAGATGGGTTGTCTAGCAGCGCAAGTAAGAGGTGCTCCACGGTAATGTACTCGTGGCGTTTTTGCCTCGCATCCGTAAAGGCCATGTGGAGGCTGACTTCAAGTTCTTGGGCAATCATTCGTTCACCTCCATTGTGCATTGCAGTGGCTGCTGATGTTGCCTGGAATACTGGCTGACTTCTGCGACCTTGGTGGACGCAATGTCCTTAGGAAAAATCCCACACATCCCGCGCCCTTCTGTGTGAACTTTAAGCATAACCTGCGTTGCTCGTTCACGGTTCATTCCAAAAAATTTTTCTAATACATTGATGACAAAATCCATCGGTGTAAAGTCATCGTTTAACAGCAGTACACGCCACAAAGCGGGTGGTGGTGAGAGTATCGATTGCTGATTAAGTTCGGCATCGGTTTGATGCTGTGCAGGCATTTTGCTACCAATTTGTGTGGTTTGTAATCATTTTGGTCCTCCCACGCTCTTTTTCAAGCTCTGATCTTCATCAACGTGGGTGGATGGTGTATTTGCTTGTTTTTGACTGTGGTTTTTTATTTAATGCGCGCCGCCATTTTTAGAATTTTACTTGACCTTCGGTGTAAAAGTCGCGTAAAAAGGTGGCTCGAGTTTGATGTACAAGTTTCTGCAGTACCGGTTTGGCCGTTTTGCTGGTCTTGGACCTCAAACCTCATGGTGCCTCTTTAAGAGGCGGTTCATGTTTTACAAGTTGATAGGAAAGACCCCAAATGGCTCTGGGCACTGTTAAGTGGTTCAATGATTCTAAAGGCTTCGGCTTTGTTACTCCAGACGAAGGCGGCGAAGACATTTTCGCTCACTTCTCAGCGATCAACATGCCAGGCTTCAAAACCTTGAAAGAAGGCCAACGTGTCTCTTTCGAGATCACCAACGGTGCTAAAGGCAAACAAGCCTCTAACATCCAAGCTGCTTAATCGCAGCTAGGTGATGGGTATCCCGCTTAGGCGGGTATTTTCGGACTATCCCTTAGTTGGGGCTCCATACTGGAGTAGTCCATGTTTCACTGTTTAGATAGGAAGTGCCAAAATGGCTCTAGGTACCGTAAAGTGGTTCAATGATTCTAAAGGTTTCGGCTTTGTGACTCCAGACGAAGGCGGCGAAGATATCTTCGCTCACTTCTCAGCGATCAACATGCCAGGCTTTAAAACACTGAAAGAAGGCCAGCGCGTCTCTTTCGACATCACCAATGGTGCTAAAGGCAAACAAGCCTCTAACATCCAAGCTGCTTAATTAGCTGCTGGTGATCAAAAAACCCCGCCAAGGCGGGGTTTTTTTACGTCTGAATTTTTTGGTTTGTATACTGCGCCCAATAAAAACCCCGCCGAAGCGGGGTTGGACCAGCTTAGAGCTGAATCATTGATTACATGCGTTCAATGATTGCCTTACCAAATCCTGAGCAACTCACTTCTGTTGGATTATCCATTAGGCGGGCAAAATCGTAAGTAACGATCTTATCCGCGATGGTTTTTTCCATGGCAGTAATAATCAAGTCAGCAGCTTCTTTCCAGCCCATATGACGCAACATCATTTCTGCAGACAGCAGCAATGAGCCAGGATTTACCTTGTCTTGACCAGAATACTTCGGTGCGGTGCCGTGTGTTGCTTCAAACATGGCAACGCTATCCGACAAGTTTGCACCAGGAGCAATACCGATACCGCCTACCTGTGCAGCGAGTGCATCGGAGATGTAGTCGCCATTCAGATTTAGTGTGGCAATAACATCGTATTCAGCAGGACGTAACAAGATTTGCTGTAAGAATGCATCCGCAATCACATCTTTAATCACGATGCCATTTGGTAGCTCAAGGTATGGGCCACCATCAATCTCTACACCACCAAATTCTTTCTTGGCTAATTCATAGCCCCAGGTGCGGAACATGCCTTCGGTGTATTTCATGATGTTGCCCTTGTGAACCAAGGTAACACTCTTACGGTTGTTGTCGATTGCGTATTGAATCGCACGACGTACAAGGCGCTCAGTACCATCTTTGCTTACAGGCTTGATGCCAATGCTCGATGTTTCTGGGAAGCGAATTTTCTTCACGCCCATTTCATTTTGCAAAAAGTTGATGACTTTTTTCGCGCCTTCAGATTGAGCATCCCACTCGATACCGGCGTAGATATCTTCGGTATTTTCACGGAAAATGACCATTTCGATCAATTCTGGATGCTTAACTGGCGATGGAACACCTTGGAAATAGCGTACTGGGCGCAGACAAACGTAGAGGTCAAGTTGCTGACGCAGTGCTACGTTTAGTGAGCGAATGCCGCCGCCAACTGGTGTTGCTAGTGGGCCTTTGATCGATACTACGTATTCTTGCAGTGCAGCTAAGGTTTCTTCTGGCAGGTAAGTGCCATCTGGATACAATTTAGATGCTTTTTCACCGCAATAGATTTCCATCCAGTGAATCTTACGGCCGCCGCCGTAGCATTTCTTTACCGCTGCGTCGACAACGTCGATCATCACCGGGGTGATATCTACGCCAATGCCATCACCTTCGATAAATGGGATAATTGGATTATCTGGGGTCGCAAGGTTTTGGACGATTTTCGCGCCATCCTGCGGAACTTTGATCAGGCTCATCTGTGCATTCCTGTTGTGTCGAGTGGTTTGTCGCGTTTCGTTGGCTGGTATTGTGAATTTCTTGTGGAGCGCCAACGAAAAAACAGCCTATTATCGCTGTTTTGTAGCAATACTGCCAAGCCGCTATGCCAAAGCTTATTCTTTTAAATAAACCTTACGGGGTGATTTGCCAGTTTTCACCCTCGCCGCCGCACGCTTCGCTGGCTGATTTTGTTCCTATTAAGGACGTTTATCCAGCGGGACGTTTAGATACTGATTCTGAAGGCCTGTTGCTTTTAACAGATTCAGGGCCTTTGCAGGCTAAAATTGCTGATCCCAAGCACAAGCTGGCAAAAACTTATTGGGTGCAGGTAGAGGGTAGCCCGACATTGCTAGATTTGCAGCCTTTATTGACGGGCGTTAATCTGGGGGATTTTACGACTCAGCCCGCACAAGTCAGAATTATCGAAGAGCCTGCGCAATTATGGCCACGCATACCGCCGGTACGGTTTCGTGCTAGCGTACCAACGACTTGGCTTGAAATTATTATCCGCGAGGGTAAAAATCGTCAGGTGCGGCGCATGACTGCCAAAGTGGGCTTTCCTACTTTGCGATTGGTACGCTATGCAATTGGTGATTGGACTTTGGATCATTTGCCTTTAGGTACTTGGCGTGAAGAGTTTGTTGCGGCTCCTCGGCAACAAACCCCAGTCGAGTCTATGGCAAGGCCTAAGCAGCGCGGCCGTCGCGGCCCAAACAAGACGCGTTAATGAAGGAAGGAGCTGCAATGTGGAAGCCTAACGCCACCGTCGCCGCCGTTATTGAGAAAGACGGGCGTTTTTTATTGGTTGAAGAGATTGTTCACGGCGAGTTAAAACTTAATCAGCCTGCAGGTCATATTGAATATGGTGAAAGCATTGTTGATGCTGCTATTAGGGAAACACTAGAAGAAACGGCGCATTATTTCGAGCCACAAGCCTTATTAGGTATTTATCAATGGTCGCCTCCTGAGCAGCCAGAGTTAACATACCTTCGCTTCTCCTTCAGTGGCGTAGTCATGGGGATTGATGAAGGGCGTGCTTTAGATACTGATATTGAGCGAGCTGTTTGGCTGACGCGTGATGAAATTGTGGCGCGTGTTAGCCAACATCGCAGTCCCTTATTGCTAGAGTGCATTGATGATTATTTGGCGGGCTGCTGTTATCCGCTAGAGATTTTGCGTAATTTTGATTACATGGGCGGCAGAGCCGCCGAGGTTTAGAGGATGTCAGACAAGATAGTAGTAGGGCTTTCGGGCGGGGTTGATTCCTCGGTAACGGCTTGGTTGCTTAAAGAGCAAGGTTTCGAAGTGGTTGGCGTCTTTATGCAAAACTGGGAAGACGATAATACCGATGAGTATTGCTCAATCAAGCAAGATAGCTTGGATGCGATCTCGGTAGCGGATAAGGTCGGTGTCGATATCGAGTTAGTTAACTTTGCCCAAGAATACAAAGACCGAGTCTTTAGTTATTTCTTGGCCGAGTATTCGGCGGGCAGAACGCCAAATCCAGACATCTTATGTAATAGCGAAATCAAGTTTAAATGTTTCCTCGATTACGCCATTAAATTAGGGGGTAGCAAGTTGGCGACGGGGCATTATGCATCTAACCGCCTTCGCCCTGATGGTCGTACCGAGCTACTTCGAGCAAAAGATGGTAGTAAAGACCAGAGCTACTTCCTTTATAAGCTGAGCCAAGAGCAAGTTGCCCACGCCGTTTTCCCCTTGGGCAATATGTTAAAAACAGATGTCCGTGACTTAGCCGAGAAAATTGGCCTGCATAATGCCAATAAGAAAGACAGTACAGGGATTTGCTTTATTGGTGAACGGCCGTTTCGTGAGTTCTTAAATCGTTACCTACCCAAAGTCCCTGGCCCAATGGTTACGCCAGAAGGCAAGGTGATGGGTGAGCATATGGGCTTGATGTATCACACTATTGGGCAGCGCCAAGGTTTGGGGATCGGTGGCGAAGGAGCCCCTTGGTTTGTTGCTGGCAAAGATATGGCTAAAAATGAGTTGATTGTGGTGCAGGGGCACGACCATCCTCTACTACTCAAAAATACTTTGCAGGCACAAGATCTTTCTTGGATATTGGGTGAAGCGCCTGCCTTAGGGCGATACACTGCAAAAACACGCTACCGTCAGCAAGATGCCGCATGTGAGTTGCTTTGGATTGAAGATGGGCGTTGCGAATTACACTTTGATGAAGCGCAATGGGCCGTTACCCCAGGGCAATCAGTGGTTTTATATGATGGAGAAGTCTGTTTGGGGGGCGGCATCATCGTGTAGATTGTTTGTTTGAGACAAATGATTACGTTGTTTTAAACAAGCCGCTCCGTGAAGCGGCTTGTTTGTTTTGTAATCAGTGTTTCTGCTTACAAATACAGCTTATTTAAATCAACTACTTAGCGTATTGCTACGGTTTTGTTGCATGCGAGTGCTTGACCTAAGCGGCCTAGGTCCGTATATTTCGGCCTCTCGCTGCAGCACACACAGCCACACAGTGATGTCACAGCGAGACGATCTTTAACAAAATACAGTCGATGAGTGTGAGTGCTTGGTTCGGAAGCGAAACAAGTGCTT